>CAILYP010000154.1:0-10174 GCA_903838475.1 uncultured Actinomycetes bacterium
ACCGGAGCAGTAGAGTTTGAAGTTGCATCAAAGGTAAGAACCTGTCGGTATGCAATAGTTCCTGGAATATTTTCTTGAGTAGTAACGCCATTTATTTTCACTGACAACGTAAATGCAGAAGTGGCAGTTACCGGAGTTGTTCCTGTCGTCGGCAGAATATTGAAGGTAAATGGAACGAATTGATCTTCAGATAGATCTGTTGATTTCGTGTGATCGAATTCAAGCCAGAGGCCACATTGCTGATGCGCACAATCGGCGCCCCATGCATTTCCGTTATCAATAGTAAATGCAATCACTTTAGTCGGAGCAAACGATGCTTGAGCATCAGTGCTGATCCATAAAGGTGCCTTAGTGTTTGAGTAGGTTGGTCGTGCACCAGCTACTGGCTGTACTGCTTGGAAGATATACAGTCCGCCAGTTGTTGGAAATCCAGCAAGAACAAAATGTAGTGTCTCACCAGCTGCGATTGTTGGAACACCTGAAATTGGAGCGCCTGTAGCTTCAGTGAACATCACTTTAGTGGACGCTGCATGTGATGCTGGAGCAAGTGAAATTCCTACAACAAGTGCTGCAAGAATGGATATGGATCTGCGCATTTTTCTCCTTTAAGTGTTCTCTATTTTTTACTACTGAAAGATAGTGGTATCGCTAAATCGTGGCTTCGGTCATCTCCGCGAGTGTGATCGGCTCGGATGTAAATTGCACATTTAACTTTGCGGCAATCGATTTTCCCGATCATGGGTGAGACTTTTATGATGACCTTAAATCGACCACCAGGAAGAAATGGTTTTGCCAGGCCAACCCCATAGGAAGGGGGATTAGATGAGATCCATATTGAAGCACCGGTAGCTCCGGTTTCATCAATACCGCCACCACATGGCGTTGGAAGTACTCCGACCTTCACGACAGTACAAAGTGCAACGTATATTCCAACGGTTTCATCGAAGTGCTGCCCAGTTATTACTAACTTATCGCCACTTTTAATGCCGGTTATTTTCGATACTTTCAAGCTTTCACCATGCGCACCAGTAAGCGCAGATACAGGGTTTATGAGCAATCCTGTTATGAGCGTTGCGGTAATGAGAACCTTTTTAAGCACAGGAGCAATATAAAACTCTTTGACAGATCTCTTATCCGACAACCTAGCCTCACTCGTCGGCTAAAGATTTGCCATACTCACTCCTGTGAAGAAGCTCATGCTGATTACGCTTATAGCGAGCCTAATCGTGAGCGGTTGCTCGACACAAAAGACACCTGTGTCGGATATTTCTGCGACGCAAATCGCACTTCCGATTATTCATTCTGCTGAAGTTCCAGCAGCAAAGAGAGTGGTGGCACTAGCTAACGGAAGCGCCGAAATTATTGCAGCGCTCGGATATCAATCGATTCTTGTCGGACGCGATGTTGCATCAAGTATTCCAGAGCTTGCAAAGATTCCAATCGACAATCCTTCGCATACGGTTTCGATCGAAAGCATACTTTCGCAGAAGCCAGATTTGATTGTGATTGATTCAAATACCAGTCCGCAGACTGCGCTGGATACCTTACGTAAGAGCGGAATCAAGATTGTTACAGTTTCTGATCCTTTTAATCTGCAAGGAGTTGGTGCAAAAGAGAACGAAGTTGCTGCTGCCATTGGAACCCCCTTGGCAGGAGTCAAACTTTCATCTCAGATTACAGCGTCAGCTTTCCCAAAGAGCATTATCAAAGTTGCATTTCTTTATGTGCGAGGTACCTCAGCAATCTACTTAATTGGTGGCAAGGGTTCTGGCGCAGATTCCTTGTTATCTGCAATTGGTATGCGTGATGTGGGAGCCGAAAAATTACCCCATCCATTTAATGCGATGACTGCTGAAGAGCTAATTTCAATGCAACCAGATGTACTCCTTTTAATGACAAAGGGACTTGCGTCAGTGAACGGAATAGAAGGACTTGTTGCTCTTCCGGGGATTGCTCAGACCCCAGCAGGCAAGAATCGCGCTGTCGTAACCGTCGATGACTCACTTTTACTCTCATTTGGACCCCGCTCGGTAGCCTTACTTCCTATGTTGCGAAGTGCAATTACAAAGGTGGTGAAATGAAGAAGCTAGCCATCTCTATTTTTATTGCAACTGTGATGGTGGCACTTTTCGTTCTCTCACTTCGCACTGGCATCTTGCATTTGAGCCATTCAGTATTCGCCTTAATTGGTAAGCACGATTCAACTGATGCCACCACTGTTTGGGATGTGCGTTTTCCGCGCGTAATGGGTGCGTTGATTATCGGTGCCGGGCTGGGTGTTGCGGGTGGTCTTGCGCAAGCAATCTTCCGCAATCCGCTAGCAGAACCAACCCTTATTGGACTTTCAAGTGGCGCAACCTTGGGAACAATCACGGTTATCGGGACCGGAATTGCTTCGTATGGATCAGCTATTAATGCGGTTTTTGCAATTCTTTTTGCAATACTGGCGGCAACGTCAGTGCAATTGTTGGCGCCAAATAAAGGTAATGGATTTCTCCTTACGGGCTTGGCAATCTCAGCAGTATTAATTGCTGTTGCGGGACTAGTCATTTCAATCTCGCCAAAGCCGGGAATTCAATCATTAGCTTTCTGGAATTTTGGTTCGCTGACGCTATTAAATAATTCCGTAGTTGCGATGATCGCCCCCTTCATTGGCGTTGGTTTAATCATCGCCTTCCTGATTGCGCCATCACTAGATGGATATAGCCTGGGCGAGTCCACCTCGCATTTCATGGGCATCAATCCAAAGCGAATCAGATATATTGCAATTATTGCGATGGCCTTATTGGTGGGAGCATCAGTGAGCGCGGTCGGTGCGATTGCATTCTTGGGCCTACTTGTTCCTCATATTGTTAGATTACTTATCGGGCCATCTCATCGCGCTATGTTGGCGATGTGCGCACTGGTTGGCGCGACTCTGTTGATGTTGGCTGATTTACTGGCACGCACTGTTGCTCAACCTCACGAAATTCCACTCGGCCTTCTGACATCACTTATTGGAGCACCAGCACTTATTATTCTTTTGCGCATCCAACGATCTGCGTGGGTGGATCATGATTGAAATCAAGCAACTCTCATTCTCGCGTTCGGCTAAAGAAATATTCACTAACTTTTCGGTGCAGATTTCTCCAACAGGGGCCACGCTACTAACTGGTGCCAACGGTTCAGGAAAGAGCACTCTCATTAATCTCATTGGGGGAGTACTAAAGCCACACTCGGGTTCAATCATTATTAATGGACTGGATATCAAAACACTTCGCACGAAAGAACAATCTAAAATTCGTTCCGTTGCCCCGCAACGACGTATCTTCGATTTAGCTTTTACCGTCAATGAAATTTTGGAGATAGTTCCACCAAGCATGAGTGCTTCGCATGCACCAGATGTCCTTGAAGCACTAGAAATTAGAGAGCTTGCAGATTTGAAAGTGACCGAGTTATCCCTCGGGCAGCAACAAAGAGTTAGCGTGGCTCTTGCTCTCATTCAGGCGGCTTCTTACTATCTTCTTGATGAACCCCTCAGCGCTCAGGACGCTAGCCATCAAGACCGAACTTTGGATCTGCTGACCATGCTCGCAAAAGAGCAGGGCATTCTGGTTGTTGCCCATAATTCGGCCGCTTTTAAGGCCAGATTCGACGCTCACATCTCGCTTTAGTGAGCGCTTTGAGCGTGTCTTTCCAATTCGAACAGATGTTCGGTACTATTGCCCTATTCGCGCCACCCACCTCGGGCTGGCGTGGATATACCCAACCAGAGCGGTTCCACACTTCCGCCAGGCATATGCCTAGGCCGTCGGTGGTAGTCCGTACCTTCTGGACCGAGACGTTCTTTCCGAAAGGGAAGGGCCAGATGAACGATGAAAGGTTCACACCATGGCAGCTGAAAAGCCAGATAAAGTCGAAAAGACAGATAAGGCGTCGTTAGATCGCGCCAAAGCCCTTGATAGTGCCCTAGCCCAAATCGAGCGTCAATTCGGTAAGGGTTCAGTTATGAAGATGGGCGATCGCGGCCCACAGATTATGGAAGTTATTCCAACTGGTTCAGTTGCACTCGATGTAGCGCTTGGAATTGGTGGATTACCACGCGGGCGTATTGTTGAAATTTATGGACCTGAATCTTCAGGTAAAACAACTGTTGCTTTGCACGCAATTGCAAATGCGCAGAAAGCTGGAGGCATCGCTGCATTTATCGACGCTGAACACGCGCTTGATCCAGAGTATGCCCGCAAACTCGGTGTTGATATTGATGCACTCCTTGTTTCACAACCAGATACTGGTGAGCAAGCTCTTGAGATCATGGATATGTTGGTTCGTTCGGGAGCGCTAGATATTGTCGTCGTCGACTCCGTCGCAGCACTTACACCTCGTGCTGAAATCGAAGGCGAAATGGGCGATTCCCACATGGGTCTCCAAGCTCGTTTGATGTCGCAGGCGCTCCGCAAGATGACTGGTGCTCTGCATCAGTCCAACACAACTGCAATCTTTATTAACCAGTTGCGCGACAAGATCGGCGTCTTCTTTGGAACACCAGAGACAACAACAGGTGGTAAAGCGCTTAAGTTCTACGCTTCTATTCGTCTTGATGTTCGTCGTATCGAAACTCTTAAAGATGGCACAGATGCAGTCGGTAACCGTACTCGCGTTAAGGTCGTCAAGAACAAGATGGCTCCACCATTTAAGCAAGCAGAGTTCGACATCATTTACGGTGTTGGAATCTCACGCGAAGGTTCACTCATTGACCTCGGTGTAGAGCTTGGAATTGTTAAGAAGTCTGGCGCTTGGTATACCTACAACGGTGATCAACTTGGTCAGGGTAAAGAGAATGCTCGCGCCTTCCTTATCGACAATCCAGATCTTGCAAATGACATCGAAAAACAAATTCGTGAAGTAAACGTACCGACCGCAGTTGATCCAGCACTTGTCGCTGCGATTGATGAAGTCGGCGCTGATGTCGAGTTCTAAACTCACCCCAGAAGTAGAAGCCAACTCCTACTCCGACGCGATGAACGTGGCGTTGTACGCCCTCGCTCCTCGCGCTCGGAGTCGGGCTGAAATGCGCACCCATTTGATTAAGCGTGACTTCAGCGAATCTACTGCTGAAGCCGTGCTTGATCATTTGGAACTTGAAGGTCTCATCAATGATTTGGAGTTCGCTCAACTCTGGTCAGAATCCCGCCAACGTCAGAAGAAGATGAGTAAACGTGTCATCTCTCAAGAACTTCGTACTAAAGGCGTCTCACCCGACATCATCGATGAAGTGATCTCTGAAATTGACGACGAGACTGAATACCAGCTGGCCTATCAACTTGCTGAGCGCAAATACCGTTCTTGCGCGCATCTTGAGCCAGAGAAGATTTATAGCCGCATTTCGGGCGCTCTTTCACGCAAAGGCTTCTCAGGCGGACTTACTTCACGCATAATCCGTGAATTAATGGGGAATGAGCAGCAATAAGATTAGCCAATGACCTCCCGCTCCTTTGTCGTAGAAACGTACGGCTGCCAAATGAACGTTCACGACAGTGAACGTATTGCGGGATTGTTGTTGGATTCGGGCTATGTCCAGGCACTTGAAGGAAGTGAACCGGATTTAGTTGTCTTTAATACCTGCGCTGTTAGGGAAAATGCCGACAACAAACTATATGGCCGTTTGAGTTTCCTGGCTCCTATTAAGAAATTAAATCGTAATTTCCAAATTGCTGTTGGTGGCTGTATGGCCCAGAAAGATCAAGAGAGCATTATTAAACGTGCGCCATATGTGGACGTTGTTTTCGGCACTCACAACATTGGTTCGCTACCAGCGCTTCTTGAACGCGCCCGCATAGAAGAAGAGTCTCAAGTTGAGATCAAAGAAGCACTTGAGCATTTCCCATCAACTTTGCCATCTAGACGTCATTCAGCTTTCAGCGCCTGGGTTTCTATTTCAGTCGGCTGTAATAACACGTGCACTTTCTGCATTGTTCCATCGCTTCGTGGAGTTGAAAAAGACCGCGAAGAGGTAGATATTCTCAAGGAAGTTAGAGCGTTAGTTGGTCAAGGCGTCGTTGAAATAACTTTGCTAGGACAAAACGTCAATGCTTATAAAAACGGCGGATTTGCATCACTACTTCGCCAAGTAGGAAGTGTTGATGGGCTAGAGCGTCTGCGCTTTATGTCACCGCACCCTCGCGACTTTACTGATGATGTCATAGCTGCAATGGCAGAGACTCCTGCTGTTATGCCGCACCTACACATGCCGTTGCAATCTGGATCAGACTCAATTTTGCAGTCCATGCGCCGTTCATATAGACGCGAGAAATATATGGGCATTATCGAACGCGTCCGTCAGGCCATTCCTGATGCCGGAATTACAACAGATATCATCGTCGGTTTTCCAGGTGAGACGGAAGCCGATTTTGTACAGACTCTTGAAGTTGTTGAAGAAGCTCGCTTTACCGCCGCTTACACTTTCCAGTACTCAAAGCGCCCCGGAACTCCTGCCGCAACGATGCCTGATCAAATAGCTGACGATGTAATGGCTGATCGCTATGGCCGCTTGCATGTTTTACAACAACGAATGTCCGAAGAGATTAATGATGCTGCCATAGGCAAGAGCTATGAACTACTTGTAACTGAAAATCGCGATACTCGTACTCCTGATTTTCGGTTAGTACATATTCCCGAAGGCGTGGATGCCCGTCCTGGTGACTTGGTGACAGGTCGAATTACTTCTGCCTCACCCAACTTCATGATTGCAGGAGAAATTGAATCCGTTCGACGAACTCGAGGCGGAGATGCCCACGAAGCACGCGTGGCTGAAATTGGACCAGAACCAATCATGATTGGAATGCCTTCGCTTGCAAAGTTGAAGTTGATTCACGGCTCATGACGTTAATCGTTATTTGTGGGGCTACTGCAACGGGTAAGAGCGACTTAGCGGTTGGCGTTGCCAAAGAGATCGGCGCTGAAATTGTTAATGCCGATTCCATGCAACTTTATCGGGGCATGGATATTGGAACTGCAAAATTAAGCGTGGATGAGCGTCAAGGAATTGTGCATCATTTATTAGATATTGCCGAGGTGAGCACCGATGTAACGGTTTCTTGGTATCAGGAGATTGCGCGGACAAAAATAGATGAGCTGCTAGCTGCTGAAAAGCCGGTTGTCATCGTTGGCGGTACGGGCTTTTATATTAAAGCGATTTTGGATGACCTTAATTTTCCAGAAACTGATCCCGAGGTTCGAGCAAAATTAACTGAAGAAGCTGAGCGAATCGGAGCTACGGCAATGCACAACCGCTTAGGGACGCTAGATCCTGCTGCGGCCGCAGCAATCCCGAAAGAAAATGTACGTCGCGTTGTGCGCGCACTTGAAGTTATTGAAATAACAGGTAAGCCATTTACTGCAAATCTTCCACGCCAAGATTCAACTCGTTACCCACAAGCGCAGCAATTCGGGTTAAAAGTAGATAGAGCTCTTCTAGATGAACGTATTGATGCCCGAGTCGAGAAGATGTGGGAAAGTGGCTTAGAAATTGAAGTTGAGAAATTAATTGAAATGGGACTTCTTGAAGGCAAGACAGCCCAAGCTGCGTTGGGATATGCCCAGATCATCTCTGCAAAGAGCGGGTTAAGCGCAGATCCAAAAACTGAAACCAAAATTGCCACCCGCCAATATGCCCGGCGCCAAGAAACCTGGTTTACGCGTGATGAGCGTATTTCATGGCTTGAGCCAGCCAGTACTAGCGTTCACCTAGAGCGCGTTCTAGCGTCTATTATCAAATCATGATTGCAACCTATGGCCATGGAACACACAATGATTTTGTGCTGCTCTTTGATCCTGAGAATCAGCTAGATATTTCTGTCGAGCAAGTACGCCGCATCTGTGACCGAGAGAACGGCATTGGTTCTGATGGACTTATCCGCATTGCGAAAATAGATGGCAAATGGTTTATGGATTACCGCAATGGTGATGGCTCCCTTGCTGAAATGTGTGGAAATGGAATTCGCGTTATGGCTCGCTATTTAGTTGAGCGGGGCCACCAACCTGAAGGTATCTTTGGCATTAACACACGAGCAGGAATGCGATTTTTAGCAGCACCAAATGACGCGGATATCTCTGTCAACATGGGCAAAGCAATTCTTGATGATGAATATCCTGAAGTTGCCGTAAGTGCTAATGGAAAATCTTGGCCGGCCTACAACATCAGCGTCGGTAATCCTCATGCCGTTGCATTCGTTGATGATCTTTCTGAAATCGGTGACCTCCTTGTTGCTCCTGAAGTTGATCCACCAGAGGCTTATCCAGAAGGTGTCAACGTTGAATTTGTTCAAATACTTGAGAATGGCGAATTAGCAATGCGTGTGCATGAGCGTGGAGTTGGTGAAACACAATCGTGTGGAACCGGTACCTGCGCCGTTGCAATGGCAGCGACCTTGCGTATGGGCAAGTCGATACCTTCACATTGGGTTATCAATCCTCCGGGTGGTCGCCTTGTGGTAGATACGGATGGTCATAGCAATGCAACTTTAATTGGGCCTGCAGTCATTCTTGCCGATCATGATGTGAGCAAATATCTGTGAAGGATGAACCACTTGATATAGATATCGATCAGCTTCTTCGTGAGTCGGCTATGGCCGCAGCTGAATTCGATGCAGCAGAGAGCGATGCTAATTACGCTGAAAGCACACAGCACGACTTACAAGATCGCCAGGCGTTGCGCCGCGTTGCGGGACTCTCTACAGAACTTCAAGATATCTCAGATGCTGAATATCGCCAGTTGCGATTAGAAAAAGTTGTCTTAGTGGGTGTTTGGACAGATGGCACAGCAGTCGATGCAGAAAATTCACTAAAGGAATTAGCAGCCCTAGCCGAAACAGCGGGATCTGAAGTGATGGATGGATTGATTCAACGACGCGATAAGCCAGATTCATCAACATTTATTGGTTCCGGAAAAGTTGAAGAACTACGCCAGACGGTAATGGCGACTGGCGCCGACACTGTGGTCTGTGATGGTGAGCTTTCACCGGCACAACTTCGTACTCTTGAACAGAAAGTTAAAGTTAAAGTTATTGATCGCACTGCTTTAATTTTAGATATTTTTGCACAACACGCTAAGTCGCGTGAAGGTAAGGCGCAAGTTGAATTAGCGCAGATGTCATATCTTCTGCCACGCCTTCGTGGTTGGGGTGATTCGCTCTCACGCCAGGCAGGTGGAATTGGCGGCCGCGGTCCCGGTGAAACAAAGATTGAAACTGATCGTCGCCGGATCAACGACAAGATGGCAAAGCTGCGTCGTGAGATTAAAGAGATGAAGACTGCCCGCGACACTATGCGCCAAGAGCGTCGCAGAAACAATATTCCTTCTGTTGCAATTGCCGGATATACCAATGCTGGTAAGTCATCGCTTATGAATCGTCTGACTAATGCTGGCGTTCTCGTTGAAAATGCGCTCTTTGCAACGCTTGATCCAACAGTTCGCAAATCCACAACCAGCGATGGTCGCATCTTTACACTTTCCGACACTGTTGGATTTGTGCGTCACCTGCCGCACCAGTTAGTAGAAGCATTTAAATCCACTCTCGAAGAAGTCTCGCAATCAGATTTAATTGTGCATGTTGTCGATGGCTCAGATTCAGATCCACGTGGTCAAATCAGCGCTGTACGCGAAGTAATCAATGAAATCGGTGGCGGAGATATTCCAGAGATCATTGCGGTGAATAAGGCAGATGTTGCTCTGCCGGAAGTGCTTATGCAACTTCTTCGTGAAGAGCCCAATAGTTTTGCATTCTCTGCTCGAACCGGTTTTGGCTTAGAGACTCTCATTAAGGCAATCGAGTCCTCACTTCCTAAACCTCGAATCGAAATTACTGCAACCATTCCATTTAGTAGGGGTGATCTTGTATCTGCAATTCATGAGCGCGGAGAAATTATTACCGAGACTTATACTGAGGAAGGCACGGTCATTCACGCTTTTGTGGATGGTTCGATATCCCGCAAACTTGAGGAGCTAGGCTAGTTTCATGGGAGATTTCCTTACGTTAGCGGCAGAAGAACCAAGCGCGGCCAAAGATGCAGTGCTTCGAACAATTCGCGCAGGAGACGTTGCAGTTCTAGCTTCAGAAAACGGATATATCTATGCCGTCGATGCATTTAATGTTGCTGCAGTGGAGAAAATTCATGCCATTCGCAAAGTTAATCC
>CAILYP010000155.1:0-7888 GCA_903838475.1 uncultured Actinomycetes bacterium
GTTCTCTCCGACATTGCGAATTGCACTTAATCCAAAACGGATATCACCACCGATTGCGGCATAATCTGAGAAAGATTCGTTGACATCAGGTGCAAGGACTTTGATTCCCATTCTGCGACATTCATTTAAGTATTGAGCACTCTTATCTTTATCATCTCGTACGCTCGTTAACAGCGCGGCCATATATTCTGTCGCGAAATTCGCTTTTAAGTAAGCAGTCCAGTAAGAAACAAGACCGTAGCCGGCAGTATGCGAACGGTTAAATGCGTAATCAGAAAAGGGAATAAGTGTTTCCCACAATTTTTTTATAGCTCCTTCTGAGAAGCCATTTTCTTTCATACCAGCTTCGAAATTCACATACTCTTTATCTAGAATATCTTTATTCTTCTTACCCATTGCTTTTCGAAGAAGGTCAGCGCGACCGAGCGAGAAGCCTGCAACCTTTTGAGCAATTGCCATTACTTGCTCCTGGTAAACAATTAAGCCATATGTATCATCTAAAATCTCACTCAGTGGCTCAGAAAGTTCTGGATGAATTGGCTCAACAGGCTTGCGCCTATTCTTACGATCTGCATAATCGGTATGAGCATTAACGCCCATTGGGCCAGGTCGATAGAGCGCTAAAACCGCTGAAATGTCTTCAAAGGAGTCTGGCGACATCTGTTTAAGTAGCGAACGCATTGGGCCACCATCTAGCTGGAAAACCCCTAACGTCTCTCCTTTGGAAAGAAGTTCAAAAGTTGGAGCGTCATCCAATGTGAGAGTTGCAAGATCCACATCTACACCGCTATTTTTCTTAATGTTCTCTAGGCAGACATCGATAACAGAAAGGTTTCGAAGCCCAAGAAAGTCCATCTTGAGCAGTCCTATAGCCTCACAAGCACCCATATCAAATTGAGTAATGATTGCGCCATCGCTATCGCGGCGATGGATAGGAATAACATCTAGCAGCGGCTCGCGCGAAAGAATGACGCCGGCAGCATGCACTCCCCACTGACGCTTTAATCCCTCAAGGCCACGAGCAGTATCCACAATCTTCTTGGCATCAGGATCGGTTTCATAGATTGTTCTAAATTCTCCGGCCTCTCCAAAACGATCATCCTTTGGATCAAATATCCCAGTAAGAGTTATATCTTTACCCATAACTGTTGGTGGAAGAGCCTTCGTTATTTTGTCCCCTATTGCGTAGGGATACCCAAGTACTCGTGTTGCATCTTTTAGGGCTTGTTTTGATTTGATATTGCTGTAGGTGATGACTTGCGCGACACGGTCTTCACCATAAGTATCAGTCGCATATTGAATCATTTCTGAGCGACGACGTTCATCGAAATCTAAATCGATATCTGGCATGGAAATACGTTCTGGATTGAGAAAGCGCTCGAAAAGTAAGCCGTGGCGGATTGGATCTAATTGCGTGATCCCCAGCGAATACGAAACTAGTGAACCCGCAGCGGATCCTCGGCCAGGGCCAACGCGAATTCCCACATCACGAGCATGGGAGCACAAGTCAGCTACAACGAGAAAATATCCGGGAAACCCCATCGTGATCATGACGCTGAGTTCAAAATCTAAACGCTCTTGATAACCCTCAGGGATAGATCCACTAAACCGCGCAGCGAGTCCTTCATTAGCTAGCCGAGTCAGCCAAGTTATTTCGGTCTCTCCATTTGGAACAGGAAACTTTGGAAGAAGATTTTCTCCTTCTCGCATTGTTATATTGCAACGCTCTGCAATCAAAAGTGTGTTGTCGCATGCCTCCGGCATATCTGAAAAGAGGTCCCGCATTTGCTGGGGGGTTTTAAGATAGAACTCATTGTTATCAAATTTAAAGCGCTTTGGATCAGCTATGGTCGAACCCGATTGCACGCAAAGAAGCGCTTCATGCGCGCCAGCATCTTCTAATTTCGTATAGTGCAGGTCATTAGTAGCAAGAAGTGGGAGTCCTAATTCTTTACCTAATTTCAATAAATCTTTACGGACCCGATTTTCAACTTCAATTCCGTGATCCATAATTTCAAGAAAGAAGTTTTCTCGGCCAAAAATATCTCGGAGTTCACTGGCAGATTTCATTGCCTCCTTATAGGCACCCATACGTAGGCGAGTTTGAATTTCTCCACCCGGACAGCCCGTCGTTGCAATGAGACCTTCTGAATATTGGGATAGCAATTCCCGGTCCATTCGCGGTTTGTAATAGAAACCTTCGAGTGAGGCGAGTGATGATAATTTAAAGAGATTACTAAGCCCCTTATTGTTTTCGGCCAATATGGTCATATGTGTATAGGCGCCACCACCAGAAACATCGTCTTCGCCGCCTTCGGCCCATTTGACTCGCTTCTTCTCGAATCTGCTCTCGGGGGCTACGTATGCCTCAATACCAATAATTGGTTTTACGCCAGCTTGTACGGCCTGTTTATTAAACTCAAATGCTCCAAAAACATTTCCATGATCCGTAATAGCTATTGCTGGCATTTCTTGGCGAGCCACTTCGGCAACCAACTCTTTTACTCGCGCAGCACCATCCAACATGGAGTACTCAGTATGTACATGAAGGTGCACAAAACTCTCAGAGTTTTTAGGACTCCTGGAGCCTTCTATTTTGGTGGAGTTGGGCACGGTTGGGAGATTACTACTGTAACTAATCTCCTTCTCGGACATGCCCGAGAAGTTCCAATGAGCGTGTCAGCTCTGCTGGGTAATCACACGAGAAGGCCAAAGGTGTCCCAGTGATTGGATGATTGAATTCAAGTTTCTTGGCATGCAACCAGGGGCGTGCTAATTCCAAACGCGAAGCAATTGTGTGGTCGGCGCCATAGGTTTTATCTCCGACAAGTGGATGATGCAAGGCAGCAAAGTGGACGCGAATTTGATGTGTACGGCCAGTCTCGAGTTCGATTTCAAGTAATGAAACTGCTGGAAAATATTCCAAGGTTTTGTAGTGAGTAATACTTGGCTTTCCATCCAACACAACCGCAAATCGATAATCTTCCTTTGGATGTCTATCAATCGGCGCGTCAATTGTTCCCTCTGAAGGATCCATATGACCTTGAACGAGTGCGTGATAAACCTTCTTGACTGTGCGATCTCTAAACTGATCTTTCAAATTGCTGTAAGAGTTTTCATCTTTTGCTAACACCATCAACCCTGTTGTGCCTACGTCTAAGCGATGAACCACTCCTTGCCGTTCTGCCGCACCGCTTGTTGTAACGGTATAACCAGCTGCAATAACTGCGCCAATAACAGTTGGGCCCTGCCAACCTGGGCTGGGATGAGCGGCCACACCAGCGGGTTTATTTATTACAATAATATTTTCATCGTTATAAATGATTTCAAGACCGTCAATAGGAGTTGGGGTTAATTCCATAGCTTTTTTCTGAGCCGGCATTATTACTTCAAGGCGCTCGTCAGTGCTGACCCGATCTGCCTTACCAACTGCATGGCCGTGGCGAGTAACTTCGCCCGCCTCAATGAGATCTACGATGGTTGAGCGAGATATCCCCAACAGGCGTGCGAGGGCTGCATCCATGCGCTCGTTGTGGAGGCCTTCTGGAATTGTTACTAACTTATTTTCGCGCTCAGCCATGATCTTTTTCATCTTCTTTTGTCTGCATAATTGTGGGTGGCATAGGGTTAATATTTCGTATGGTCAGGATACAGGCCAGAAGAGCTGCAATAAATATCGATGAGTCCGCCAAGTTGAAAGTCGGCCAATGCGGAACCGCAATCCAGTCAACAACCTCACCACGAAAGAATCCAGGCGGGCGAAAGATGCGATCTAGCAGATTTCCACTTATTCCACCGAGCACAAGACCCGCTACGTAGGCCCATGGTTGGGACTGTAACCGTCGAACCAGATAAACCGTCAGCACCGCTATAGCCAGAGAGAAAGATGAGAAAAAGAGCGTCGCTGAAGGTGCGAAGCTGAATGCAGCGCCCGCGTTGTAAGTCAGGTGAAGTTGTAGGAAGCGTCCTAGCAGGGATATAGGTTCACTTCCAAGATATTGCAGAACAAATTGCTTTGAAATCAGATCTAGGCTGCAAGAAATAAACGAAACCCAAATGATGATTCGACGAACTTTCCAGAAAGAACTCCGGTTGATCAGCGGCGTTCTTCTTTCTGCTTGCAAGCCATGCACAAGGTCGCGCGAGGAAATACTTGTAGGCGAGCTTTACCTATAAAGCTGCCACATTCTTCGCACTTGCCGTAAGTTTTAGTGTCAATACGTTCCACGGCGCGTTCAGTCTGGGTCACCATGTCGCGGGCGTTATAGACCAATGACATTTCATGTTCTCGCTCAAATGTTTTGGTACCAGCATCGGCTTGGTCATCCCCTGCTCCAACTCCAGCAGCCGCAATGAGATCTTCCATTTCTGCTTCAGCATCTGCAAGTTCTTTGCGCAAACGCACTAATTCTTTCAGCAGCTGAGAACGCATATCTTTCAATTCAGCAGCTGACCATGCGCCTTCGGTTTCACTTACTACTAGTGGAGCCGGGGCGCCTTTAATCGGCTTAAGCGCTGCGCTCTTCTTTATTGCAATCGATGGTCGCTCAGGTGGCAACATCGTAAGGCGACGTTCCTCAACGACAATCTCTGCCGTATTTATTTCACGCGGCGCCACACTAATAGTTGTTGAGTCACCTTTAGTTGTACTCTGCAATTTTGCGGCAATGGGCTTTGCGGGACCTTTTGGAGTCTTCAAAACTTGTGGGGCTTTCTTTGCCTCAACTTTTTTGGCAGCTACTTTTTTAGCTGGCACTATCTTTTTAGCTGGAGCTTTCTTTGCAACTGCTTTTTTGACCGGTGCTTTTTTAACTGGGGCCTTTTTTGCAACTGCTTTTTTTACTGGCGCTTTTTTTGCTGGGGCTTTCTTCACGGGAGCTTTTTTCTCTACTTTCTTAGGGTTCTTAGATGCCGCTTTGGCTGACGAAATTTTGGATGGTGCCTTCTTTGTGGCTTTTACCGACTTCGCGACTTTCTTCATCGCAAGCTCCTCTAACTTATCTCGGCCTCGCTCGATTGCGGGTGACCACGTACATCTGGAAATCCGCGGATTGCGGCTTAACTCAATGCAGGGTAAGCGGCAAGGCTAAGACTTCACGCGCCTAAACTCCAACTCAGCCACGCTAGAATTCCACCCCTACGCTCAACCAATTGGTCGAAGCATCAGTTTGAAGGAGATTACCCGGTGACTGTGTTCAAGGCTCTCTCTCCCCAGATCGACCTGCCTGCTACTGAGCACGCCATTCTCTCATTCTGGGAGACCCAATCTATATTTCAAAAGTCGATTGCCGCCGGTGAAGGTTCTGATAACTGGACTTTTTTTGAAGGCCCACCGACGGCTAATGGCGTGCCCGGCACGCATCACATTGAGGCACGCGTTTTCAAGGATGCATTTCCGCGTTTTCAAACGATGAATGGAAAGCAAGTTATTCGAAAAGCTGGATGGGATTGCCATGGCCTTCCAGTGGAGATTGCCGTAGAAAAAGAACTTGGATTTACTGGGAAAGGTGATATCGAAAAATTTGGTATCGCAGAGTTTAATGAAAAGTGTCGAGTGTCAGTACAGCGCCATGTAAGTGAATTTACAAAAATGACACGGCGCATGGGCTTCTGGGTAGATTTCGATGAAGCTTATTGGACCATGTCACCTGAGTATGTCGAGAGTGTGTGGTGGTCACTTCAGCAAATTTGGAAGAAGGGCCTTCTTGTTCAGGATCATCGAGTAGCGCCTTATTGCCCAAGATGTGGAACAGGATTATCAGATCACGAACTTGCTCAGGGTTACGAGACCGTCACCGACCCTTCTGTATATGTTCGCTTCCCCGCAACTTCTGGGAAAATTGCTGAACTCGGGGCTTCCTTCCTCGTTTGGACGACCACTCCTTGGACTCTTGTTTCCAACACTGCTATTGCGGTAAATCCAAGCGTTGAATATCAAGTCATTGAAATACCGAAAGATGAATCAACTGAGCGACTTGTCGTAGCATCAAATCTTGCACACGCACTTGGCGAAGAGCGCACCGTTATTGCAACATTCCAAGGCTCAGAGCTTGAAAAAATTTCTTACTCACGGCCCTTTGATTTAGTTGAAATTCCAGATTCACATTTCATCGTTCTGGCTGATTACGTAACAATCGAAGATGGAACCGGACTAGTGCATCAGTCACCTGCCTTTGGCGCCGATGACTTACAAGTCGCTCGTCGATACGGTCTGCCAGTAATCAATCCGGTAGCGCCGGATGGAACATTTTTGCCAACCGTCGGGCTCATTGGAGGAATTTTCTTTAAAGAGGCTGATAAGACTCTCATCAAAGATTTAAAAGCTAGAGGACTGCTTTTCAAGCAGTTGCAATATGAGCACTCCTACCCTCATTGCTGGAGATGTCATACGGTTTTAATTTATTACGCGCAACCTTCATGGTATATCCGCACTACTGCTATTAAAGATCAGCTCATTCGCGAAAACCAGAAAACTGATTGGCATCCTGAAACCATTAAGACAGGACGTTACGGAGATTGGCTCGACAACAATATTGATTGGGCCGTATCCCGAAATCGCTACTGGGGTACTCCATTGCCAATTTGGCGATGCTCAGAGAAACACGAATACTGCATTGCATCATTGGCCGAACTTTCTGAATTATCCGGCCAAGACGTTCGCAACACCGATCCACATAGGCCATTCGTCGATGACATTACCTTCGCTTGCAATACACCTGGGTGTTCTTCGACCATGGTTCGCGTGCCTGAGGTTATTGATTGTTGGTATGACTCTGGTGCAATGCCATTTGCTCAATGGGGATATCCTCATAAAGAGGGATCGGCCGAAAAATTTGCTGCGGCGTATCCAGCTGATTTCATCTGTGAAGCAATTGACCAGACGCGTGGTTGGTTTTACACCTTGATGACGATTGGCACGTTGGTCTTTGACGAAAGTTCATATAAAACTGTTCTCTGCTTGGGCCATATTCTTGATAAAGATGGACGCAAGATGAGCAAACATCTTGGTAACGTATTAGAACCTATATCGCTAATGGATCAACACGGCGCAGATGCCGTGCGTTGGTACATGCTTGCCGCAGGCTCACCATGGAGTGCAAGACGTGTAGGACACGATGCGCTTTCAGATGTTGTTCGTAAAACATTACTTACTTATTGGAACACTGTCTCGTTCTTCACTTTGTATGCAAAGGCCTCAGATTTCACAATTTCCACACCATCCACACCATCCACACCTTCCACACTAGAAGGCTCGACGACTGATACTTCAGCAACACCTCTAGCAACGCCTCTAGCTACGATGGATCGATGGATCCTCTCTGAACTTCATTCACTTACGCGCAATGTTGAAAAAGCATACGAAGGTTTTGATTCCCAAGAAGCTGGCAGAATTCTTGCAGCCTTTATTGATGACCTCTCGAACTGGTATGTGCGTCGCTCTAGGCGCCGCTTTTGGGATGGTGATGTTTCAGCGCTCACGACTCTCTACACATGCTTAAAAACAATGACTCAACTTATGGCGCCGATGGTTCCCTTTATCACCGAGCACGTATGGCAAGAATTGGTACGAGTCGCAGAGCCAACAGAATGTGAATCTGTACATTTAGCTCACTTCCCTCAATCAGAGCCTGCTCGTATTGACGAAGAGCTCTCTACCTCTGTGGCTCTATCGCGCAGATTAGTTGAACTCGGGCGAGCTGCTCGCGCAGAGTCCAAAATTAAAATTCGCCAACCGCTAGGACGAGCCCTTGTATCAGCGCAAGGTTGGGAAAAAATGGATATTGAGATTCGCACCCACATTGCAGAAGAACTCAATGTTCTCAAGATGGATGAGCTTTCATCAGCCGGGGCGGACTTGGTCGATATCTCCATCAAAGCTAATTTTCGA
>CAILYP010000156.1:0-3498 GCA_903838475.1 uncultured Actinomycetes bacterium
AATCCTCCAGACCCGCCAACAAACCATTGATCAGCAATTCCCGATTCACAAATCACGGCTCCGATTCCATTGCCTGAGGAATTCAGAGCAAAAGATGTTGAAATATTACTATCAACCAGGAGCGCATTGGATGAAATATTTTCGGTTGAAGATGCTGATTTATAGAATGAAAGTGATTTCTTTACAATGTGTCGTACTGAACTTCGATACTTGGGAAGAAATACTGTAGTCGTTCCATCTCCAAGCCGAGGTGGACAAACTGTCGCAGGAAAAACAGCCCGTGAATTTTGAGCTTTTGCTGCATTTTGCGCAACGGGCGCGGCATAAGAAATAGCTAATGCAACTATGAGGACAGCGCCAGTAGCAAGAATTCTTGCATCAAGCTGATTTCGAGAGTTACGGAAGAACGTTCTGATATCCATTAGACAAGCTCCTCAAGTGGAACTTCGCGTTTACGGCGGCCCGCTGGTAGCGCGAGAACTATCACCAGAAGTAAGAAAATGGATTGCAGCGAAAGGAGTGCGCGATGAAGCGTTCCATCATGTAACACGGTGATATGGCCTGGATGGCTGATGGTAAAGACGGGTAACCCATTAGCTGCGTGCTGAAGTGGAACGCGCTGTCCATCAAGCAGCAGGCGCCAACTTTGATCATATTTTTCGGCGACAACAACCAATCCTGGCTGGGAGACATCGCTATCTGCGCTGAAATTACTGGACGGAACAATCACCCTTGAATTGTCCTTCGCTATGAAAAGAACTCTTGGCGAGGCCCCTAAGACTTTCCAAACTATGCCGCTTGGAGTCGAAGACATTCTGGTGAAGCCCCCACTTCCATCAATCGTTCGGACAAGTGCTTCATCATTAATTGCCTTGAGAAAAAGGTATTGAATTCCAAACTGCCCCATTACTTTTGCTGACGCAATGCCAGTTCCTTGAAAAAGCTCATTCATTGCCATAACAATTTCACGTGGCGGAGCAATAGTGACATCTGCTCCCCCTAACTGAAGATCAGTACCTCGCGAAATTGCGTACATCAATTGACCCTCAATTTTATTAATCACAATCGTCTTAGGTTTTGATGGAGTATCAGCGAGGGCAGTCACGAATGCAGGGACAATCTGCTCTTGATTAGCTTTCAGTAAGGATTGCGAACCACCAGTGATTGCCCAAATTGGCATTCCAATCAAGGAGAAAGCTGTTACCAGTGAAATTATCGCAGTGGCAACGTGTCGTCTGCCGACAGGGATTTCTCGAAGTGTTGGAATAAATCCTTGTGCAAAGAGAAGCACCCCGGGAATGAGAAGCGCTGTTGCAATCGCAATAATTGGCCCAGTCCAAATATTTGCTGAACTTCCGTGGCCTTGAATTGTAAATGAGCTGAGCGCAATTGCTGTTGCGATGATTGATGTTGCCATCAAACTTGCAGAACGTAAATTTTCAATTGAGAATGCGGCAAGCGCCAATAGTAAAATTGGGGATATCAGCCAGAGTGGTGGCGCCCCCGTTCCCCCCGGATTAGCGAAAAATTCTGACCAACGACTTCCTGAAACAACCGGGATACCGGGTTCCAAAAAGAATTGGGTCGGGTGCACAACCATGGATATCGACCACGGCATCGTTAAAAGCCATGGAGTAATAAAGAGTACGAATCGCCGTTTGACTGGATCGAGGGCAGACGAAATTAAAAGCTTCTTAAATCCAAGCTCATTAAAGTGATCGCGCACCTCATAGAGTGTTACAGCTAATCGCCAGCCCTGTAGGAGCAACCAACCAGCAAGAATCATTGGGTTAAAGGAGCAAAAAATTCCAATCAGTAAAGTTATGGAAAAAATTCGTCTCCACGAGGCTTGTTCGTTATCGCGAGTGAAGGGAGAAATAAAATATAAGGATGGGGCAATCAAAATAATGAAAACCGTGCCCAACCTTCCCTGATTAATCGAAGCCCAAAGTACTGGTGAGAATGCATATATTCCGGCACCAATCAGTGCGTAATAACGTGTAGATCCAAGTTTTGTAAGAACCCGGAAAAAAATATAGAAAGCCAGAATTGGCGCAAAAAGAAATATCAACGTTATGAATAATGGCAAATTAAATGCAGTAATCACACTTGCTAATCCGACAATAGCAATCCAAGGTGGCATCGTCGCTGCCGAACCTAACCCGACAAGATGCCAAGATTCTGCATACTGTGTAAGTAGATCTAAGCCGCTACGTGGAGCTGTAGCCAATGCACCACCCGACAGATCTCCAAATCTATTGCGCGCAGCTAAGAGAGAAACAAGAATCATTCCGAAGAAGATAATGAAATGCGGCTTTACTGCAATTATTTTCCATAGCGGGCGTTCCTTGGATATCACAAACTCGGTCTCATCAAAATTATCTTCCAGGACGCCGATATCAGAATATGACTGGGCTTGCGGTGAACGTAATTCAGATTCTTGAATATTGTTTGGACGAATCGAATTAGAAAGGATAACTGCAACTCGTTCGGTGGCCATCCGCAGTTGCGACCATCTAGGTGGAATAAATTGTCGGATTATTCGAGATTGTATTAATCGAGTCTTTTTTCGAAATCGGCGCGCTTGAATAATTTCCTTTGGATTAAAGATTAATAAGCCAATTGCGGCAAGTTCATCTCCGGCATAACCAGGCAGTTTTGCAAGCAAATTAAGAATTGCTCGAGCGACGCCGGTACTCAAAAGTTGAAGCGCTACCCATGGAAGCGTCCACCACGTTGAATTGACTAGAAGCACATACGCGGCGTTTCTGCGATCAAGAAGTAAAGGTCGATGAAGAAATGCTTCAGAAACATCAACTGCCCGACGTTCAGAAGATGCCGCCTCAGCGTGAAAAGCTATCGCTGTCGGTACTGCAATAACTGAGTGACCCGCAACGCGAGCTCTCCACCCTAAATCGATGTCATCGCGAAAGAGAGCGAGATTAATATCTAATCCGCCTAGCTCTTCAAAGACACTTCTACGGATAAGAGCAGCTGCGGTACTAACTGCGAGTACTTCGCGAATTCCATCGTGCTGACCCTGATCTTGTTCATGATTTTCAAGTCCAGTCCAGCGGGCGCCATTTGATGCAATTGAAACTCCTACTTCTAACAGATGGTTTCGGTCATACCATCCACGAAGTTTTGGTCCGGCGATTGCAGTTTGCGGGCGATCTTCAACTGCAGCAAGCAAATGAAATAGAGCATCTTTGTGTGGCGCGCAATCATCATGAATTAACCAAATCCACTCTTCCTTTTCTTTATTTTCTTGATTTTCTTTATTTGCGTCCTGCTCTTGTTGCACCCTTGGTGCGGGAAGTTCTGGCTGAAGCAGTTCATGTTGTTCTTCTTGCTTTTCTCGCTCGTCACTCTTTGATTGCTCGCTCAATTCATACAAGCGTGGAGAAAGTTCCAGAGCGTGCGCAATGGCATCCCCATAACCCATTTCTCGATCTTCAATAGAAAAAGATACGCCAGCAGATTTTAAAAGTTTGGCTG
>CAILYP010000157.1:0-27810 GCA_903838475.1 uncultured Actinomycetes bacterium
AGGTTCCACGAATCATTACTTCGTGATTACCACGGCGCGAGCCATAAGAATTGAAATCGATTCTTTCAATACCGTGTTCGGCTAAGTATTTGCCAGCAGGTGAATCAGCTTTAATATTTCCTGCCGGGGAAATATGGTCAGTCGTTATCGAATCACCGAGTACAGCCAAGACTCGAGCGCCATGTATATCAACAACGGCTTCTGGATGACGCGGCATGCCATCGAAGTACGGTGGCTTACGCACATATGTAGATTGAAGATCCCACTCAAAAGTCTTACCAGTTGGGGTATCTAGTGACTTCCATCGAAGGTCACCATCGAAGACAGTTGCATAATCTTTCTTAAACATCTCTGAAGAAATGGATGAAGCTATAACCGCTTCAATTTCCTCACTAGTTGGCCAGATATCTTTCAAATAAACATCTGCGCCACTTTGGTCCTGGCCCAGCGGATCTGAATCAAAATCATGATCCATCGTGCCGGCAATTGCATAGGCAACAACGAGCGGAGGTGATGCCAAGTAATTCATCTTAATGTCAGGGCTGATGCGTCCTTCGAAGTTTCGGTTTCCAGAGAGGACTGCCGTGACTGCAAGGTCATTATCATTAATTGCTTTTGAAACTTCGAGTGGTAGCGGACCTGAATTTCCAATACAAGTCACACAGCCATAACCAACAAGGTTAAATCCAAGCTGCTCCATGTACGGAGTAAGGCCGGCTTTATCGTAATAATCTGTAACCACTTTTGAACCTGGTGCCAATGTGGTTTTTACCCATGGTTTAGTTGAAAGTCCTTTTTCAACAGCCTTCTTCGCAAGCAGCGCTGCGCCAAGCATCACAGATGGATTTGATGTGTTTGTGCACGATGTAATCGAAGCGATGACAACCGCGCCATTTTTTACACTTGTTGATGCGCCCTTTATTGAAATAGGAACTGCACCTAGATTGGTCTTATCCGTAAAGTAAGTAGGCGCAATTGTTTCAAAGGCGCTCTTGGCATTGTCGAGTGAGATTCGATCTTGTGGGCGTTTTGGCCCTGAAATCGAAGGTACGACAGATGCCAAATCTAATTCGATATGTTCAGAAAATCTTGGTTCAATCGATGGATCGTGCCATAGGCCATTGCGCTTTGAATATTGCTCGACCAGATCAATCTGTTCTTGAGTGCGGCCGGTAAGCTCGAGGTAGCGAAGAGTTTCCTCATCAATGGGGAAAATCGCACACGTGGAACCATATTCTGGTGACATATTTCCAATTGCAGATCGATTAGCCATTGGAAGAGCGCCAACACCAGCTCCATAAAATTCTACAAATTTTCCAACTACACCATGCTTACGCAACATCTCAGTAATGGTGAGGACAAGATCAGTGGCAGTGGTTCCTGCGGGAAGCGATCCCTTAAGTTTAAAACCGACAACGCGTGGAATTAACATCGAGACGGGCTGACCAAGAAGGGCCGCTTCGGCCTCAATTCCGCCAACACCCCAACCCAATACGCCAAGTCCATTAACCATCGTTGTATGTGAGTCAGTACCTACGACGGTATCTGGGTATGCACGAAGCACTCCATTTACCGTGCGCGTCATTACAACTCGTGCTAAGAATTCAATATTTACCTGGTGGACAATTCCAGTTCCAGGTGGAACTACTTTGAATTCATCAAATGCAGTCTGACCCCAACGCAGGAATCGATAACGTTCGCGATTTCTTTGGTATTCAATATCAGTATTTTCTTCAAAGGCATTTTTTGTTCCAAAGACATCTGCAATTACCGAGTGGTCAATAACAAGTTCGGCAGGAGCTAGCGGATTTACCTTAGCGGGGTCGCCTCCAAGATCAGCGATAGCCTCACGCATTGTTGCAAGGTCTACGATGCATGGGACGCCTGTAAAATCTTGCATGATTACTCGAGCTGGAGTGAATTGAATTTCAGTATCTGGCTGCACATCTGGATTCCACTGCGCTAGCGCTTTGATCTGTGCGGCTGTTATGTTTGCGCCATCTTCAGTGCGAAGTAAATTTTCTAACAAAACTTTTAAACTAAATGGAAGGTTTTGTGAACCCTCGATTCCAGTAATATCAAAAATTTCGTATTTCTTCCCATGTACTTCAATACTGGTTTTGGCGTTAAAGGAATTCTCACTCATAGGCACAATCTTAGTCCGGCGCCTTAGTCACGAGTAAATTGAGTGACACATTCCACATGAGAAGTCATAGGAAATAGGTCATATCCCACGAGGTGGGAAATGCTGTAACCCGCCTCTGTGAGGTATTTCGCATCCCGGGCAAGAGAAGCCGGGTCGCATGACACATAGACAATCGTGCGCGGGGCGAGCCTGAGCATTTGCGCAACCACTTCCTTGCCAGCACCCGTCCGAGGTGGGTCCAAAAGAAGCACATCGGCTTTACCAACTTTTCGAAGTTCGGTTTCGACTCGGCCAACATGAACATCGACGTTATCAGCTAGCGCAAAAGCCTTTTTCGCATCGCTTGTCGCATGCCGATCCAATTCAATTAAATGTACTTTGCCTTTTGCACCGACTCGCTTTGACATAGCCGCTGCAAAAAGACCCACTCCTCCATAAAGATCACAAACAACGTCTCCGTCGCGCAGGCCTAAAAGTGCTATTGCTTCAGTAACAAGTGTCGACGGAGCCTTAAGGTGACTTTGCCAAAATGCGGGCGCCGAAACGGTATGAGAGATTCCATTAACATCTTCGTTGAGCTGAGTGGGACCAGAAATACTTCTACCAGCCCGCGAGAGATTTACCTGGCCTTTTGATGAGACCGCTAACTCGAGCCGCTCTTTGCCATTCCACTTGCGAGTGGCAATTTCTGAAACCTTCATGCTCTCTACCGCAATTAAACAATCATCAATCTCAATAACATCATTGCTTCGACTGCTAAATAATCCGAGGTGTCCATTGTTTGAGACTGCAAAATCCATTCTCGTGCGCCAATGCAAACCATCGGCCGGTTCGACTGCTTTTACATCTAGATCTACTTCTAGACCACCGAGACGCTCAAACTGCTCAATCACAACAAGGCGTTTTAATTCACGTTGAAAGGCAAGATCAATATATTGAAAATCGCAGCCACCACATCCCCCTGGGTGGGCGTACTTACAAGGTGGAGTAACTCGCGCCGGAGAAGCTTGGATTATTTCAACAACATCAGCTCGAACCACTTTGGAGCTAGTGGCCGTAATTTCAATGACCGCTTTTTCGCCGGTAATTCCGTATCTGACAAAAATAACCTTGCCATTGTGTCGAGCAATAAAATGTCCTCCGTGAGCCACATTTCCTATTTCAACGGTGAGGCGATCCCCGACGGCCAACTTCACTTCTTGAGTATCCACAGAGCAGAGCCTAAAGGGTGTAAGTTCTCCCTGTGCACGTAGTGATTATGGGATGCGGTCGCGTTGGCTCAGCGCTAGCAAATGAGCTTGAAGACCTTGGCCACTCCGTTTCGGTTATCGACCAGAATCGTGAAGCTTTCCGCCGTCTTGGACCGGATTTCAAAGGCAGAACTATCGCAGGAATGGGTTTTGATCGCGATACGTTACTGGAAGCTGGAATTGAATCTGCCGAAGCATTCGCCGCAGTATCCAATGGCGATAATTCAAATATTCTTGCTGCGCGTGTCGCTAGAGAGACATATGGCGTTAAAAACGTAGTAGCTCGCATTTATGATCCAGGCCGCGCTGAAATTTATCAACGTTTAGGAATTCCAACTGTTGCAACCGTACTTTGGGCAACAGATCAAATTTTACGTAAATTGGCTCCAGAAGGCTCACGTTCTGAATGGCGTGATCAAACTGCCACAATCGAACTTTGCGAGGTCGTGCTTCACAATGATTGGTATGGAGAGCCGGCTGCTCTTATCGATCAATTAACTCCAGCTCGCCTAGCTTTCATCACCCGAATTGGAGAAGGTTTAATTCCTAACGAACATACAGTTATTCAAGAGGGCGATTTAATTCACGTCATGGTTGCGGAAAAGGATCGAAGAAAAACCGATGCTATTTTGGCACAATCTCCTAAGGATGCAGGTTAACCATGAGAGTAGCTATTGCTGGAGCTGGAAATGTTGGCCGTTCAATTGCGCGCGAGCTTCTTGAAAACGGTCATCACGTACTTCTCATAGATAAAGACCCTAAAGCCCTCAAGATGGAGAGCGTTCCGGCTGCAGAATGGTTACTCGCCGACGCTTGTGAAATTACATCTCTTGATAAAGCCCAACTTTCTAATTGCCATGTCTTGGTTGCGGCTACCGGGGATGACAAAGTAAATCTAGTGGCCTCACTATTAGCTAAGACTGAATACGGTGTCCCACGTGTAGTCGCACGTATCAATCATCCAAAAAATGAGTGGCTCTTTGATTCTTCATGGGGCGTAGATGTATCTGTATCAACACCTCGCATAATCAGCGCCCTTGTTGAAGAGGCAGTGAGCGTTGGTGATGTAGTCAGACTATTTTCCTTGCGCAGAGGAGAAGCAAATCTTGTTGAGTTGACCCTTCCAGATAGCGCCTACTGTGTGGGTAAAACTCTTAGTGAGATTGAACTTCCAGAAGATGTCTCAATGGCTGCAATCGTAAGAGATGGGCATGTCATCACTCCAGAATCGCATATGGTGTTGATTGCTGGCGATGAACTTCTATTCGTTGCGACTTCTGAATCTGAGGGCAAACTTCGAATTTGCTTACTAGGCAACTAAAGATTTAAATAGCAATTTAAGCTGAACTCAAGCACTATCTTCAATTTTAACGCTCGGCACTTTCTTAAGAACTTGCCATGTTAACCAGCCAGCAAATATGAAAAGTGGATAACCCATTATTAATCGTGCCGTACCCAAGGCATTGAGATTATCTGCGCGATAGAGCGGGTACTGAACGATTAATCGAGATACAAATAACCCTACCCAGATCCAACCTGCGCGAATGTACGCTTTTTTCCTCGCTGATACTTTTCTCCATGCAAGATTCTCGCCCAAGATTGGACCGAGCATGAGGCCAAGGACTGGCCATCCGATGAGATTGGCAATTGTGTAAGCGATTGCATATCCCACATTGGTCCATAAGCCAGGTAAATAGAAATCTTGAGCCTTGCCAGTATGGCGCGCTAGCAATGCACAAATACCGATGCCGACAAATCCAGAAATGGCATGTTGCAGCGTATCGCGAGTTATTAATCTAACAATGGTTAATATTGCCGAGAGCGCCAGTGATGCAATGACTGCCAAATTAAGGCTATGTGAAATATTAAATGCGATGAGAAAGAGAACCGATGGAACTCCACTATCGATTAAACCCCGGGTTCCACCAAACGCTTCCATAACCTTGGCACGGTCTTGGTGATGGTTATTTAGTTCACTCATTGACCCGTTGATCCAAATCCACCATCGCTTCGATGAGTGCCTGGTAATGTCTGGACTTCAACAAAACTGGCTCGTTCTACTTTCTGCAGAATAAGTTGCGCAATTCGATCACCTTTTTTAATCACGAAAGGTTCTTTGAGATCGTGGTTGATTAGAATAATCTGAAGTTCACCACGAAAAGCTGCATCCACCGTTCCAGGTGTATTTACCATTGAGATACCATTTTTAATCGCAAGACCAGAACGCGGATGAATAAGTGCTACATACCCGCTAGGAAGTGCAATTGAAATTCCAGTTGGAACTAAAGCCCGCTCCCCGGCTCCAAGAACCATATCAACCCGAGAACAAAGATCGGCTCCCGCATCTCCCGGTTTTGCGTAATGCGGCAATGGCACGCTGGGATCTAAGCGAGTAATCAAGATTTCAACACTCACGGATTCACCTCAAAATTGGGATCAACAAATGCTAATAAATTCGGATTCTTGGTGATGTATTCAAGATATTCCTTAGGCGCATTATCTAGAAAATGCTTCATCGGAACGATGACATAAATTGAGGTTGATTTAACTGCAATAGGACCATCTGGTGAATTGAGATGTCCCTGCGCATAGGTATAGACCTTACGTCCTTGCTGGCCGGTAATGTTGGCCTTAATATGCAAAACACTTCCAATGGGAACGGGAAGTAAAAAATCAGTTTCCAAATTCGCTGTCACTGCTGGGGAGCGCAATAGCCACATTAATTTTCCATGAGCTTCATCAAATGCCAGACTGAGCAATCCGCCATGCGCAAGACCTGGAGCTCCTTGATGATTTTCCGTAACTGTAAATTCTGCGGTTAAATTGAGTTCATCTCCAGCATGCGCAATTAAATGCAAACCAGATGGGTGCAAACTTCCACAACCAAAGCAATGACCAAAATGTGATGGGATTTTCTCACCCGGTTTTGGAGATTCCGGATGGCGTTCCGGGAGGGTTATTCCTTCAGGGGCTTTGCTCACAGCAATGATTCTATCCCATGGCAAATTCTTGGTTGTCTATTTAAGTTGACTGAATATGAATGAATATGAATGAAAGCGAATGAAATTGGATAGGGTTGCCGATGTGAAGAGCGAGTCCCTACACGGAGATCATTGGAGTCTTAGCCTTTGGCTCTTTGCCATCCTTATGAACTTTTCTTTCGCATTATCGCTTTGGGCTGCCTTTGATACCCGAGTAGCCACAATCGATTTCTTTCTAACCCTGTTCCTCACAATCTACTTATCTGTGAAGACGCCGATTCACATACGCTCTGATGAGGACTGGCTCTACGTTGGAAAGGCAAAGATTGAAAAGAAGTATCTTGGCACTATTGAAACCCTCGGCAAAAGAGAAATGGCTCTTGCTCGCACCAGGGATGCAAACCTTGATGCCTACTTAGATTTACGTTTTTGGATTCCTACAGGCGTGCGAATCACTATTAACGACAAACGCGATTACACGCCTTACTGGCTAATTAGCACTAGAAAAGGAGCTGAGCTAAAAGAAATGTTAGAAAGCTAGTTGCAATCAGCGCAAACCGCTTTCGCGCCTTCACCCTTTGCTAATTGTGTAATGTGATGGACCAAGAAGCAGCGTGAGCACGTAAACTCATCTTCCTGTTTTGGTACAACGCGAACGGTTAATTCTTCGCCCGAAAGATCAGCACCTGGAAGTTCTAGACTTTCCGCTGCTTCTTCTTCATCAACATCAACCTGACCAGATTGCGCATCCGCGCGACGAGCCTTGAGTTCCTCTAACGACTCCTCATGTAGCTCTTCATCCGTTTTTCTCGGTGTGTCATAATCAGTAGCCATAGCACCCCCCTTTAAATATCTCGTTTGCAACTTTGAAGCTAGCTTGTGAGCTTGCTTTTTAGCTGATGTTTAAGCCATCAAGGTGACGGCTTACCAACAAGGCGGATAGTGCCGTTAAATTGCCTCAATGCCTAATGAACACCCGGCGTGTCGGGATTATTCCCGGTTTTTGCTCCGTTTAACCGCTTCTTCTGCTCGATACGCTGCAATCGCGGCATGATTACCAGAAAGCAAGAGATCGGGAACATGGATTCCTCGCCACTGCGCAGGTTTTGTGTAATTTGGATATTCAACGATCACTTGCCCATCAACCATGATTGAGTGCGACTCCTCCGCAAGTGATTCAGGATTACCTAAGACACCTGGAATTAAGCGAATGATTGCTTCCAACATAACAAGAGTTGCAACTTCCCCGCCGTTGAGAACGTAATCCCCAATTGAAACTTCGTGAACTTTAAAATTTGGCTGATCTCTATAGAACTCTGTCACTCGGTGGTCAATTCCTTCATACCTTCCACATGCGAATATCACATGGTTGAATTGAGAGAATTCCTCGGCCATTTTTTGATCAAATTTCTTACCTGCTGGCGTCAAAATAACCAGATTTGTCACTTCGTCTGTCTGTGCCAACGCGTCGATTGCTTTTCCCCAAGGTTGCGCCGACATAACCATCCCAGCACCACCGCCATAAGGTGTGTCATCTACGCTCTTATGAACGCCTTCGGCATAATCTCGAAGATCTTTAATTGCAAAATCTATAAGGCCACCAGCTCGAGCTTTTCCAATGAGAGATATATCTAAAACAGAAAAATAATCAGGAAAGATGGTGATGATGTCATACAGTGGCATCACTATCTCCTAATCCAAGAAGTCCTTCAGGTGGATTTATCGTAATAATCTTATTGGCAAGGTCAACCGTGGGCACGATCTCCAAGACAAATGGGATCAAAATTTCTCCGTGTGCACCTGCCACAGCTAAGAGGTCTTGTCCAGGAAGATTAATAACATCGGTCAGCGTTCCAACAGTACGACCATCTACAGTTATAACTGAGGCGCCAAGAAGCTGCTGAACGTGGAAATCATCCTCATTATCGAATTCTGCTGAAACATCTACATCGGCCATCAACAGTACATCGCGAAGTTTTTCAACTTCAGTACGATCTTTTGCTTCGCTAAATTTGAGTAACAGCACGCCATTATGACCGCGTGCTGACTCAATTGTTAATGGACCAAATTTTTCTGGATCTGTAGTCAACTTTGCGCCGACATAGAACCGCTCTTCAGGTAGATCTGTACGAACTTCGATTGTTGCCTCGCCAAGAACTCCGTGTGCGCGGCCAATACGACCAACGACTAGGAGCACTATTAACGGGCCTCGTCAGCCTCGATGAGATCAACACGTACAGAACGACCAGCAATTGCGCTGATGACTGTGCGAAGGGCGCGCGCGGTGCGACCATTGCGGCCAATCACCTTGCCAATATCTTCTGGGTTTACGCGCACTTCTAACGTTGTTCCGCGACGATGCGTTTTTTCGGTAATTACGACATCCTCAGGATTGTCGACGATACCTTTTACGAGATGCTCAAGAGCCTCATCGATCATTGTTATTCAGCGCTCGCTTCCGCAGCTGGTGCCTCTTCTGCAACAACTTCCGCTACAGCTTCTGCTACAACTTCTTCAACGGCAACTGGTGCTTCTGCTGCAACTTCTGCTGCAACTTCTTCAACAGCAACTGGTGCTTCTGCTACAGCTTCTGCTACAACTTCTTCTACAACAGCAGGAGCAGATTTAGCCGCAAGTCTTTCTGCAGCCTTCTTCTTCAATGTTGTTGCACCTTCAGCAGGCTCAGCCATTGCTTCTTTAACAGCAGCTTCGTATGCAATGCGCTTATGTGGCTTTTCAGCAGCGACACGAAGTGTGCCTTCTGCGCCAGGTAGACCCTTGGCTTTCTGCCAATCGCCAGTAATTTTCAAAATTGCCTCTACAGCCTCAGTTGGTTGTGCACCAACGCTAAGCCAGTACTGAACGCGATCAGACTTCACTTGAATGAATGATGGTTCAGCAATGGGAGAATAGCGACCGATATCTTCAATCTGCTTTGAGTTACGAGCAGAGCGAGCATCAGCAACAACAATTCGGTAATGCGGTGTGCGAATTTTTCCAAGACGCATCAATTTAATCTTTACAGCCACGTTACTCCTATTAAGAAATTCGAATATCGCATGTCACGACAGTGGGAGCGTCGCTTCATTTGCTATCCATATTGGTTGAAATTTGGATGATGTGCCAGGGGTAGAGGGCCCCGGTACAGGTGGCCAATTCTGCCAGCAAGCGCAGATACTCCCAAATCGTCTTTTGCGGGCTACTAACCCTCTTCGAGCGCTCGCTTAGCCGGATTTCCTGAGCGTGACTTCTTTTTTGCCGGAGTTTGACCCGATTTAGGGGCCTTCATTCCATTCGGCATTCCACCCACACCACTCATATTCGGCATACCAGCCATATTCGGCATCCCAGGTATTGAGGCTCCATTTCGCATTTGCTTCATCATCTTTTGGGCTGCTGTAAATCGATCCACGAGGTTATTTACTTCAGAAACTTTTCGACCACTTCCAGTTGCAATACGGGCTCTTCTCGAACCGTTGAGAACCTTGGGATCAGTTCGCTCCCCCGGCGTCATTGACTGCACTATCGATTGCGTACGCACCAGTTCATTGTCATCAAAACTATCGAGTTGCTTTTTCATCGCTCCAGAATTGGCCCCAGGCAACATTCCAAGAAGTTTGGACATAGATCCCATCTTCTTCATTGCCTCAAGCTGAGATAGAAAGTCTTCCAGCGTAAAGTCTTCACCGCTTGCAAATTTCTTCTCTAATTTATTTGTAGTCTCAGAATCCATCGCATTCTTGGCCTGTTCAGCCAACGTTTGAATATCACCAAGTCCCAGAATTCGAGAAGCCATGCGATCGGGATAAAAGAGATCAAAATCTTCACTCTTTTCGCCAGTTGAAGCAAACATAATCGGACGCTGCGTTTTTGCGACAATAGAAAGTGCAGCTCCGCCGCGCGCATCACCATCGAGCTTAGTAAGAACAACGCCATCGAACCCAACCCCATCGAGAAATGCCTGAGCAGTTCGGACCGCATCCTGACCCATCATGGCATCTACAACAAAGAGAATCTCATCGGGCGATACAGCATCTCTAATTCGAATTGCTTCCTGCATCAGGGCTTCATCAACACCTAGCCGGCCAGCGGTATCAACAATGACGATGTTATGTAACTTATCTTGCGCAAATTTCACGCCAGCTTTTGCAACAGCTACTGGATCTCCAACACCATTGCCGGGTTCGGGAGCGAAGACTGGAATATTTACCCCAGCGCCCACTTGCTGTAATTGCGTAACTGCATTTGGTCGTTGTAAATCAGATGCCACTAGTAATGGCGTATTGCCTTGATTCTTTAGGTGCAGGGCTAACTTGGCTGCAAGCGTTGTCTTACCTGCGCCTTGCAAACCAGCAAGCATGATGACCGTAGGTGGCTTTTTAGCTAGACGAATTCGCCTGGCACTTCCACCCAAAATCGACGTGAGCTCTTCGGTGATAATCGCAAAAACTGCTTGCGACGGGTTTGTTCCTTTATTGAGAAGCTCTAGTTGCTCCATTGATCTACTGCTGATGCGCGAAATAAAATCTTCGACTACCTCAAGTGCTACATCTGATTCAATAAGTGCGGTTCGAATCTCGGCGCAAATTTCATCGATATCTCCGCTTTTAATTCGGCCCTTAGCGCGCAGGCCTGAGAAAGCCTTGGAGAATTTCGAGGAAAGGGAGTCAAACACGGATGTAGCGTACACAGGTACGAATCATAAAGTCAGCAAATAATTTTCTACCTGATTAGCGAGAATTTTCGCTTTCTCCTCTGAGAGCGCATTGCCCTGAAGGTCTGTGACGTAAAGGGTATCGAAGGCTTCCGCGCCCAATGTGGCAACGATTGCGGCTCGAATATCAACACCAAACTTTGAAATAGCACGCGAAACGTTAAAGAGCACTCCGGGCTTGTCGTGCATGCGAACTTCAACAACAGTTGCATTGGTGGCTACATCATTTATTGCGCTAACAACTGGCGGTGGCGTTGGGATTCCTGGATATTTTCTAAAGTTCCTGATCCGCTCCTCAATCAGTTTATCCAAGTCAATCTCTTTATCTAGGGCTCTTTCGAGTAAAGAATGCAGACTTTCCTGCGTTGGTGCTGGTGCGTGAGCATCGAGTGCGACCAACCATGTCATGACGGCAGATGTGCCAACAGTACGCGTGCGAGCTGAACGAACATCTAGCCGAGAGATTGAAAGTACTGCGGCAACAAGAGAGAGCAGCCCCGTCCGATCTGGGGCAACGATATCAATCACAAAATTCTCGTTCTTTGCGGTGACTAGAACTTTCAATTCACCACTCTGTGCCATGGCTATTTGCTCATCTGTTAAATCTAACTGTGGTGCTGGAGCAATTCCAGACATCGCTGCCAAGGCGCGATTCACTAAATCTTCGACAAGGCTAGCCTTCCATGCACTCCAGGCAGTTTTTCCAGTCGCTTCACCATCAGCGATACTCAGCGCATGTAGAAGTTCAAGAGTATTTGCATCCGAGATTTGAGATAGTACAAAAGCAATTGTTTGCGGATCATCTAAATCTCGCCTGGTTGCAATAGATGAAAGCAATAGGTGGTGTTTTACCATCAGGGCCAGAGTCTCTACATCCTCATGGGGAAATCCCATCCGCACGGCTAGCGGCCGAATTAACTCCTCGCCATAGGTTGAATGATCTTTATCGAGAAAACCTTTTCCAATATCGTGAAAGAGCGCGGCAATTAGAAGTAAATCAGGTCTATGAACCTTTCGAGTAAGAGCGGCAGCTTTCACAGCAGTTTCGAGCATATGACGATCAACTGTGTGCCGATGTAGAACATTTCGTTGAGGCAAAAAGCGAACATGTGTCCACTCCGGAATCCAACGCGCAATCAAACCTTCTTGATCTAGCGCCTCAAAAATTGCAACCATATGCTCACCAGCACCAATGAGTGTCACTAAATCTTCTCGGCTCTGCCTGGGCCATGGGGTCGGGAGTTGCGAAAGATGTGTAGCCATATCCACGCATGCATCAACAGTCAGATGAAGACCAAGCTGGGCGGCGACGCTGGCTGCGCGTAGCCCTAAACCAGGGTCTTCTTCGATGTTATATCCCTCATCGATAGCAAGCTCACCATCAAATGTAATTAAACCCTTTGCTACTCCAGTTGCTCGTGAGCGCTTGAAAAATGTTCTTCGTCCAAGACGGTCAATTCGATCCCATGTTCGCGCATTCGTATAATCAACTACTCTGGCAGATTTAGCGACATCCGCCATTAGCAGATCAGCATCTGCATACTTCAAGAGCGCGGCGACCTTATCTTGTTCAGTAAATAGCAATACATCTCGATCTCGCGCACTTGACTCGTGTAACGCATCTCTAACATTCATCAAGATCGATTCAGCTGCTGCAACTCGATCAAGACTCACCTCCAGTACTTCAAGTTTTGAAAGCGCACGTAGCGCATTGATATCTCGCAATCCTCCGCGTGCTTCTTTGAGATCCGGCTCCAGGAGGTAGGCCAACTCGCCCGACCTTTCATGACGTTCTTCCATCGATGCACTGAGTTTAGGTAAATTCTGTTTGTAATTCTTTCGCCACTGTTCCAGCGCATCAATCGCTAATTGCTCAACTAAATCTAGATTTCCAGCAAGCGGGCGAATATCTAATAATCCGAGGGCTACTTTTATATCCTCACTCGCAGCTGAAAGAGTTTCACCTTTAGTCCGAAGCGAGTAATCCACTTTTCGATTATTTGACCACAAGGGATATAAAAAAGCATTAACAAATTCTTTGAGGGAGCCTTCATCTAATCCGGCATGGAGAATCAGTAAATCTAAATCCGATCCCGGTGAAAGCTCTCCGCGGCCATAGCCGCCAACTGCAGCGATAGAAATATCATGTGCTGAAAGTCCCAAATGTAAAAGAGCGTCGTGAAAGAGAGTGGATAGCTCTCCATCAATCCGATCGGATCGTTCACGACGCTCTCGAGTACTCATACAGCTACTTTAGCTAAATTACCTAACTCGATTATCTAAATCGCATCGACTCCGCGCTCTCCTGTCCGAACGCGAACAATGTGATCCACTGTTGTTGCCCAAACTTTGCCATCGCCAATCGAGCCAGTAGAAGCTGCCTTAACGATTGCATCAATGACTGATTCAACATCTGCTGAATCAACGAGAACTTCTAGTCTTACTTTAGGAACTAAATCAACCGTGTATTCAGCGCCGCGATAAACCTCGGTATGTCCGCGTTGACGACCAAATCCACTTGCTTCAGAGACAGTCATGCCAGTGATGCCAGCTGCATTCAAAGCAGTCTTGACATCATCCAACTTGAAAGGCTTGATGATTGCCGTAATTAGTTTCATCTTCTTTATCTCCCTTTCTAGTGAGGATTTCTGACTTATTGATTACTGAATTTAGAAGTGAAGCGAGAACCATCACTATAACTTGCTGTCTCATAAGCTGTTTCAGCATGTTGTGACAGATCCAAGCCAATGCTCTCGGCCTCCTCAGATACGCGAAGACCGATGGTCTTATCCATAATCTGAGCCAAGATATATGTTGCGACGAAGGAGTAAGCCACTACTGCGAGAACTGCAACCGCCTGATGTCCCATGAGAGCCCATCCGCCTTTGTAGAAGGCACCATTTGCGCCGGCTGAGTTAGTCATCTTTGTCGCAAGAAGACCAATAGATAGAGCGCCGAGTATTCCGCCGACCAAGTGAACGCCAACAACATCGAGCGCATCGTCGTAGCCAAACTTTGTCTTAAGTCCAGTAGCAAGGGCGCACACAACTCCGGCAGCTAAACCGATCAAGATAGAACCCATTGGACTTACGAAACCGCATGCAGGTGTAATCGCCACTAAACCTGCAACTGCACCAGATGCTGCTCCGAGTGTTGTTGCGTGTCCGTCGCGAATCTTTTCAGTGAGCATCCACGCAAGAAGCGCAGCGCCTGTTGCCGTATTTGTATTAACAAAAGCAAATGCTGATGTTGTATTTGCGGCAAGCGCTGATCCTGCGTTGAAGCCAAACCAACCAAACCAAAGAAGTCCAGTGCCTAAAAGTACGAACGGAACATTGTGTGGGCGCATGCGTTCTTTTGGCCATCCTTTTCGCTTGCCAACGACCAAAATAACTGCAAGCGCAGCAGCGCCAGCATTTGCATGAACAACAGTTCCACCGGCGAAATCAAGTGCACCTAACTTGAAGAGCCATCCACTTGGTGAAAAGACCCAGTGAGCAATAGGCGCGTAAACAACAACTAACCAAATTGCGCTGAAGAGTGTCCAAGCTCCAAATTTCAAGCGATCTGCAGTTCCTCCAGTAATTAGTGCCGGAGTAATAATTGCAAACATCAATTGGAACGCACAGAAAACCAGTGGCGGAATTGTGAGTGTTTCAAATCCTGTTGCTTGTTGCCAAATGTGGTTAAGTCCAAATTGGTGAAAGTCGCCAATCCACTTACCTTTACCGCTAAATGCCAAGCTATAAACTCCGGTAATCCAGAGAACGCTAACGACACCCATTGTGACAAAGTTCTGAGCCAGCATGCCTAATACATTTTTGCCGCGAACCATTCCGCCATAGAAGAAAGCCAGACCTGGTGTCATTAGTAGCACCATGGCGGCGGCGACAATAATCCAAGCCGTATCCCCTGAGTTGTAATTCATTTTCACTCCTGAAGTCTTGAAAGGAGCTCGCCGTTGAGTTCGTATGCGCAGAATGTCTTACTTTCGTTACGTGAATAGGTGCAAAACTGTTACAGGAATGTTAACCCTTGTTACGAAATGAGCCCTTTTAGGAAACTTTCTGGCTCGAACGGCCCAAAATCCCCTATTTGCTCGCCACTCCCCACAAATTTGATGGGGGTATCGGTCGCAGCCTCTATCGCTAGAGCTATCCCACCCTTCGCCGATCCATCTACCTTTGTGAGTATCAACCCAGTTACATCAACTGCTTCAAGAAAAGTCTGCGCTTGAATGATGCCATTTTGGCCGGTTGTGGCATCGATAACCAACAGAACTTCATCAACCGGCAGAACTTTCTCCACCACGCGCCGAATTTTTCCAAGTTCATCCATCAACCCTTGCTTGGTGTGTAGGCGCCCGGCTGTATCTACTAGATAAAAATTTATATTTTCACTCTTTGCCCGGCTCGCACCTTCAAATGCTACAGAGGCGGGATCCCCATTTTGCTTCCCCGCAATTACCGGAATATCCAAACGACTTCCCCACGTTTGTATCTGCTCTGTTGCAGCGGCGCGAAATGTATCTGCTGCGGCGATGAGAACAGATGACTTTTCTGCTTTGAGAAAATTTGCCAGCTTTGCCGTCGAAGTCGTTTTTCCTGTTCCGTTTACTCCAACAACCAATACGGTTGTTGGTCGATCTGCATGGCTTGGAAGTGTACGAACTTTCTTAGAGAGTGAATCCTCGAGAATATGAATGACTGCCTCTTCTGCGCTTCCACCTTCTTTGCGCGCAGCCTCTAATATTTTTGCTGTAAGTCCAGCGCCCAGATCGGCTTCAATCAGGGCTTCTTCTAACTCTTTCCAATCAGATGAAGAAAGAGATGAACCGCCTCTAAGTTTGTTGAAGAGTTTACTGAAGAGTGCCACTACATAAAACCTTAGGCGTTTTCAGATTCACGCAAACGCTGTGAGATTACTTCTGAGACACCATCTCCGCGCATGGTGACGCCATAGAGTGCATCGGCAATCTCCATCGTGCGCTTTTGGTGCGTAATGACGATGAGCTGAGACTTCTCACGAAGTTCTTCAAATATCCCAAGCAGGCGTCCAAGGTTTGTATCATCTAGAGCTGCTTCAACTTCATCCATTACATAGAACGGGCTTGGGCGCGCTTTAAAGATAGCTACGAGCATCGCGACGGCGACAAGTGAACGCTCTCCACCAGAAAGAAGAGAGAGGCGCTTTATTCGCTTTCCAGGCGGACGTGCTTCTACATCCACTCCTGTATTCATCATGTCGTGCGGATCTGTAAGTACGAGTCGACCTTCACCACCAGGGAATAATCTGGCAAAAATATGAACAAATTCGCGAGCAGTATCGTGATACGCCTGAGCAAAAATTTCAACAACCTTGTCATCAACTTCTTTAATAATATCGAGCAGATCTCGCTTGGTTTTCTTTAAGTCTTCTAGTTGCTCAGCCAGATAACGCAAACGCTCTTCAAGAGCAGAGTATTCTTCAAGTGCAAGTGGATTGATCTTGCCTAAGGTTGCAAGAGATTTTTCAGCTTGCGCTAAACGCTTCTCTTGTTGATCGCGGCGATATGGAATCAAATCCCCCGGGATGAAGTTTCCTTCTTCATCTTCAACAAATGTTGGAACATCATTACTTGGGCCGTACTCACTGATTAAGGTGGAAACATCGACACCTAATTCCTCAACGGCGCGGGTCTCAAGTTGTTCAATTCGCATGCGTTGCTCGGCTCGCACAATCTCATCACGGTGTACTGATGATGTGAGTTGCTCAAGTTCTGAAGTGAGCTCACGGCTCTTTGCGCGCACTGTCAGAATTTCACCATCGCGGTTTGTGCGACCTAATTCAAGGCGTTGACGCTCAGCCAGTGCCTTCTGAATCGATATCTCAATTTGAATAAGTGCTTCATAAGCAGTATCCGCTGCCTCTTGAGCAGTTGCGGCTGCCACAATCCGCTGCTCGCGACGAGTGATGTTTCGTTGCGCACCCTCTCGCTCAGAGCGGGCTGCATCCTCTAGTGCTTGGGCGCGTGCGGCAAGTGCGGTTATTCGCTCTTCCTGCGTACGCAACTCAAGTCGAGCTTCCACTTCCAGAGATCGTGAATTAGATACTTGGGATCGCAAGTCTTCAAGGTGAGTCAAGTCTGGTTCAAGTGGAGAATCAAGTGACTCAAATTGCGTCTGAGCTGTAATCAAATCAGATTCATCCGATGTCCGCTGATTTGTCGCTTCTACCAAGGATGCGGTTAAGCGCTCAACTTCAGCTTGCGCACTCTTTACGTTCTGACTGGCAACAGCGATTTGCTCAGCCAAGCCAGACATACGAGCATCAGAATCATTGAGCTTTGAAAGGGTTGAGTCATAAGTGCTAGTTGTCGATTCCACCGTACTTTTTAAACGTGATAACTCAAATGCTAACTTCTCGCATACCGCATTCTTTTCGCTCAAATATTCGCGAGTGCGTTCGATAAGCGCATTGATTTCAATCGCACTATTTCCGCCCGCCGAACCACCCTTAACTCGAGTTCGACTTACAACATCGCCATCTCGAGTTACGGCAATTAAAGATGAGTTGAAATTAAGAGCTGACTGCGCTGCTTCAAGATCGCTAACTGCCACATAGTTAACGAGCAGTTGCGAAAGCGCGCCATCTAATCCTTCAGATCGGATCAAAGAGGAAAGCGCCTTGACCCCAGCCGGTAAATCAAATGAGATTGAGGAAGTGTTACCTTCTATAACAAGGAGTTCAGATTGCCCAGCAGATTCACTTTTCAATAAGGTGAGCGCACTTACAGCAGAGCGCATATCTGCAACAACGATTGAATCAGCTAATGGTCCGAGCGCAGCGCCGACGGCGGTTTCCCAACCCGAATCAACAGCCATTAATGATGAAAGACGCCCGCGTACTTGTGCGCTGCTACGCCCAGACATAATCGCTTCACTGCCATCTCGAAGTAGCAGTGACTCTTCAAGGGCGGCGAGGCGAGAAGAAAGACCGGAGCGCTCACGTTGAGCCGCTTGTTCACGTTCTTGGGCTAATTCAAACTCAGCAATTGCACTTTGCATCGCACTCTTAGAACGTTCATGCTGGGCATCAAGGTCTGGCTCCGAAGCATCAAGTCCTGCAATTTCACTTTCAAGAAGTGCGAAATCAGATTTGAATTGCTGAAGTCTTGCAAGAGCCTCATCTCGCGCAGTAGTTAAACGAGAAATTTCAGCATTCGTTGCATCAATTCTTGAACGCAGACCGTTGATATGTCCTTCTTGTCTAGCAGTTCCTTCGCGTTGATCGGCAATTGCTCGAAGCGCCGCAGAAACTTGATTCTCTTCAATTACAAGCTTTGCCTCAACTTCTCTAAGCGCTTGAGTAACAGCAGCCAGAGACTCTTGGTGACTGACTAGTTTTGCTTGGAGCTCAGATTGTTCGGTGCGCAGAGAAACGGCTTCTTGTTCCATGGCAATGGGATCGCGACCACTTGCCCGCGCCTCCTCCATCTCCTCAGATAGAAAACGTGATCGCTCAGATGATAAGGATTGAATTCCGCGAAACTTTTCGCGTTGCGCAGTTAATTGGTAATAACTCTCTTGTGCTTGAACCAGTAATGGATTTTCTGATGCACTAATTTGATCAAGTTCTTCTTCTCTTGTGCGGGAAGTTCGAAGCGCGGCCTCAACTTCATCTTTACGAGATCTCAAAGTAGTCTCGTCAGCAACTTCCATTTCAAGTTGTGATTTGAGTTTGATTAAATCATCTGCAAGCAATCGAAGACGCGAATCACGCACATCAGATTGAATGGTTGAGGCTCTGCGCGCTACCTCGGCTTGTTTACCCAAAGGTTTTAATTGACGGCGAAGCTCCACTGTTAAGTCTTGAATTCGGGCTAAATTGCCTTGCATAGAATCTAGTTTGCGCAAGGCTTTCTCTTTACGCTTGCGATGTTTTAGTACGCCCGCTGCTTCTTCAATAAAGGCACGACGCTCTTCAGGATTTGCAAGCAAGATTGCATCTAATTGACCTTGCCCAACAATCACATGCATCTCGCGGCCGATTCCGCTATCACTGAGCATCTCTTGAATATCTAGAAGACGAGAAGTCTGACCGTTGATTTGATACTCACTTGTACCGTTACGAAATAAAATACGTGTGATCGTTACTTCGGTATATTCAATTGGAAGTGTTCCATCTGTATTGTCGATGGTGACTGAAACTTCTGCGCGGCCTAACGGCGCACGCCCTGATGTACCCGCAAAAATTACATCTTCCATCTTGCCGCCGCGAAGAGATTTGGCACCCTGTTCGCCCATTACCCAGGAGAGAGCGTCCACTACGTTGGATTTACCCGAACCATTTGGACCCACAACGCAGGTAATCCCTTGCTCGAAATTCAACTGCGTGTTCGACGCAAAGGATTTGAAGCCTTTTAGGGTAATACTCTTCAAATACACGGGGAAAACCTATCGGCTCAGCGGCGTCATTCACGCCATTTGGAGCCTACTTTGAGGAGGAGAAGCCTGTAGTTAAGGTCGAGAGTTGATTGCGTCGCAAGCCAATTTTGCAGCGACCTGTTCTGCTTCTCTTTTACTTTTACCGGAGCCAACCGGGAATCTTTCACCCGAGAGAACTGCTACCGCAGTAAAACTTTTATCGTGATCAGGGCCAGACTCTGTAATTTCATATTCCGGAACAGACAATCCTTGTGCAGATGCAATTTCTTGAAGTGCGGTCTTAGCATCAAGTGAGGCACCAGCTTTGCTGGCTTCTTCAATGATTGGTCCAAACCATTTTAAAACTACTTGAGCAGTTGTATTAAAACCATATTGTAAATAAATAGCTCCTACCAGCGCTTCAAGGGCGTCAGCCAAAATTGAATTCTTATCTCGTCCTCCGGTGGCTTCTTCGCCTTTACCAATTTTTAAATATTGTCCGATATGTAAGTCACGAGAAATTTTGGCAAGGGCACGTGTATTTACTACGCCTGAGCGAATGGGAGAAAGTTTGCTCTCATCAAATTCGGGAAAGAGTGTGTAGAGCTCATCTGTTATTAAGAGTCCCAAAACGCTGTCGCCTAGAAATTCAAGGCGTTCGTTCGTAGGAAGACCACCGTTTTCATACGCAAATGAACGATGGGTAAAAGCGAGTTGAAGTAGATCGTCTGTAACGGATATACCGAGCGCTCCGGTGAGGGTCTCGTACATATCGGGAATCAGATTAGACAGCTAGAACCTGACGGCGGTTATATGTTCCGCATGTTGGGCAGGCGGTATGTTGCAACTTAGGCTGTTGGCACTGACCGCATGTTGCTAGAGCCGCAGGAGTTGTCTTCCAAGAGCTACGACGGGTACGGGTACGCGAACGGGACATCTTTCGCTTTGGAACTGGCATGATCAAACCCCTTTATGTCGTGCTTCTAAAATTACGTGGTAATTATTACCGAAAGGTGGCAAATAGGGAAATCGACCTATTTATCCCCCGGTGGAAGTCCAGTCAACCCAGAACTAGCGTTCCAGCCTTCTAGCCCCGCCCAGCGAATATCCTGCTTTTCGTGCTCGTGGTCCTCTGGCAAGTCAACCATTTTCAGGCCGCAATCGGGGCAGAGCCCATCGCAATCAGGGGTACATAAAGGATTTAGCGGCAAATCCAGCAGCAAGGCATCACGAATCGCGAATTCCAAATCAATGAAATCCCCCTCCATATGCAGATCTTCGTCCTCATCATCCACCACAATTTCTTTAGCTTTCTTGTTGCCGCGCTTCTCTACCTCGTAACGGTAAAGCTCTGTGAAAGTTTGTTCGATCTCAATTTCTATCTCATCTAAGCAACGCGTGCAGACTCCAGTAACCGCAGCAAAAACAGTTCCAGAGGCAAGTACCCCTTCACTAACGGACTGGATTTTGAGGTCAACATCAATTGGCTCATCTTTCTCAACACCCAGAACCGGCGTACCCACACGTTCATGAGAATCAAATGTGAGTTCAAATACTTTCATCTCCCCAGGGCGGCGGGGTACATCGATGCAACTAAAATAGAAAGGTCCTTGTTCGACATTGGAAGCGGAAACCATTACTCGCCCAGTTCCGATAAGAGATGCTTATCTTCCACTCCTTGAAGCTTATCGCGACCGCGATTAATAACATCAAGGGTCTTATTCAAGATTACTTCAAGAGTGGCTAAACGCGAATCGATGTACACCTCAATTTCATCACGCTCATGCTGTGCCTCAGCATGCACTTCATCCATTATGCGATGAGCTTCTTGGCGAGCAGCAGCGACAATTTGAGTTTGCTCAACTAATTGCGCAACCTCTTCACGTGCATGGCCAACAAGTTGGTCAGCGCTCAAACGAGCTTCTTCTAAAATATCATCACGTGTGGCCAGAATTTCTTGGGCACTATCTAAATCCGTAGGGAGTGCTTGACGAGCCTGATCAAGAATCTCAAGTAGCTCGCCTCTATGTACAACACAACTTGCCGATAGTGGAACGCCACGAGCTTCCTCAACCATCGTGATTGCGCTCTGCACGCGTTCGGAAACTGTGAATTGATTATTCTCGCTCATACAGACCTCCTTACGGTGTTATTTAGCGTTGAGCGCAGATTTTACTCGCGCAACGAGTTGGGCAGGAACATAAGCGGAAATATCTCCATCATAAGTCGCAATTTCTTTTACTAAAGATGATGATAGGAAGGAGTGGGCCGGAGCAGTAGACATAAAGAGGGTTTCAACCCCTTTTAGCTGAAGATTCATTTGTGACATTTGAAGCTCATAGTCAAAGTCAGTGACCGCGCGAAGTCCCTTAACGATTGTGTGAATATCGTGGGCCTCGCACTAATCAACAAGTAGCCCTGACCATGATGCCACCGAAACATTTGGATATTGGCTCGTGACCTCGCGGATCATTTCCATACGTTCTTCGACGGTAAATAGCGACATCTTTGTCTTGTTCACGAGGACTGCTACTACAACTTCGTCAAAGAGTGAGCTGGCGCGCTTAATGATGTCCAGATGCCCAAAAGTTATAGGGTCAAAGGAGCCGGGACATACAACTTTCTTCACGGCAAAACGCTAGCAGAGTAGCCGCCATAGAACATACTCCCCTGACCATATGAGCGCACTTTTTCACACTCCATACCCTCAGGCCAGGCAAAAGGCTTGCTCTTGGAAGCTCGCTCGATGGTGATAATTCCACGAGGTTGGATGAGATTTCTTTCTTTGATTATTGCGAGTAATTCAGTGATTTCATCGTTAGAAATATCATAAGGCGGATCCATAAATATGATGTCATAACGAATTCCCATATCAGACTCAAGAAATCTTTTAACTCGATTTTTGAAAACTTTAAATTCGCCAATTGGATTTTTTACTAATTCAAAGTTACTAGAGGCTAAGTCGCTGACTTCTTCTTCAACAGCGTGAACGAGTTGCGCCCCTCGCGAGAGCGCTTCAACTCCGACTGCGCCGCTTCCAGCAAATAAATCCAGGAAATAGAGTTCATCAAGAGAGCCGAACGCTGATTCAAGGGATGAAAAAAGTCCCTCTCTTGCCCGATCAGAAGTTGGGCGTACGCGGCCATCTGCAGGTGAGATTAAAGATTTACCTTTGGCGCTACCGGCAATAATTCTCATCGTGGCTCATCCTTTATCCAAATATGAAACTGCTTCTTCGGTGCGCAGCTCCCCAACGGCTGTAGCTAATTCTGGCGCATCCTTCAATTCTGGATCCTTGGCAATAATGGAAATAGCGATTTCGCGAGCTTCATCAATCAATGTCTCATCACGCAGAACACGAAGTAAGCGTAGGTGAGATTGAGTGCCAGATTGGGCCTTGCCAAGGATGTCACCTTCACTTCGTTGTTCCAAATCGATTCGAGAAAGTTCAAAACCATCTAGGGTGCTTGCCACTGCCGTAAGGCGAGCGATTGCCGGTGAATCTTCGGCGGCTTCTGTAACAAAGAGGCAGAGCCCTGGAACTTTTCCTCGTCCAACTCGGCCACGCAATTGGTGTAGTTGAGAGACTCCAAATCGATCTGCATTCATAATTACCATGACAGATGCATTAGGGACGTCAACTCCAACTTCAATAACCGTTGTACTTACCAATACATCAATCTTGCCTTCGGCGAACGCTCGCATTGTCTCTTCCTTAAGTTCAGCGCTCTGCCTGCCGTGTAATGGTGCAACTTTTAAGCCTTTAAGTGCGCCGAGTGCAAGGGCGGGTGCCAACTCTTCGACGGCAAACATTGTTTTAGGATCACTTGGTTCTTCAAGAATGACGCCCATGGCCGCAGCAACTTCTCGATCTCGAGCCGTAATAACCGAACTTGATTCCTCAGCTTCCTCAACTTCTGTAGCAGAAATACGAGGCGCCACCACATAAGCCTGGTGACCTTTCGCTACTTCCTCTTTGATTCTTTCCCATGCCCGATCTAAAAAGTGAGGCTTATCTAACGCAGGAATTAGGTGGGAAGTAATGAGGGGTCTTCCTGCGGGTAGTTGGCGAAGGGTCGAGACATCTAAATCACCAAATACTGTCATCGCCACAGTACGTGGAATTGGAGTTGCGGTCATTACAAGTAAGTGTGGCCGCTGATTTGGATCAGCTTTAGCGCGCAGTGAATCTCGTTGCTCTACTCCAAAACGATGTTGCTCATCTACAACAACAAGTCCCAAATCATGAAAATCAACACCAGCGCTTAGCAGTGCATGGGTTCCAATAACAATTCCAGCACTACCGGATGCAATCTCAGCTAGCACCTCACGTTTTGTTGAAGCGCTCATCGACCCAGTGAGTAAAGCCACCTTCGTCCCATCAAGATTCCCGTCAAGATTGCCATCAAGTGTTCCTGCGGCAGCAAGCGGACCTAACATGCGACTGATCGTTGAAAAATGTTGCACGGCTAGGACTTCGGTAGGTGCAAGTAGCGCGGCCTGTCCTCCGCCATCCACCGTGGTTAGCATTGCGCGAAGTGCAACGACAGTTTTTCCAGATCCAACCTCGCCCTGCAACAAACGATGCATTGGATGAGTTTGATTCATATCCTTCTCAATTTCCGCCGATACTTCGATCTGTCCATCCGTATAGGTGAACGGAAGTTGCGCTTCAAATTGGGTTACTAGTCCACCGATTCTCACAGGACGTGCAACTGCAGGTAGCGAGCGCATTTCTGCTTTTCGCTGCGCCAGTAAAAGTTGTAGCAACAGCGCTTCATCAAAAGTCAATCGCGTTCTAGCTATATCCGCTTCCTCGCGAGTACTAGGTTGGTGAATCGAATGGAAGGCGTTGATCAGCGTTGGATAATTAAATTTCTCGAGAATCTGGGGTGGAATAGGATCGATTAACCCATCAAGTGAATGCAACGCAACTTCAACAGATTGCGCAATTTTCCACGATGGTAATTTCGACGTAGCTGGATAGACAGGTAGCGCTTTGCCTGCAAATGCGGCCGTCGCTTCATCTTCGTCTCCGCCTTCAGGCAAGATTTCATAGTCCGGATGGGAAAGTTGGCGCTTCTTATTAAAAACCCCTACCTTGCCTGCGAACATCCCGCGCATTCCCGGTTTTAGTTGCTTCTCCCGCCAGGCTTGATTGAAAAATGTAAGAGTCATCTCGGCGCTGCCATCGGTAATGATGATCTCTAAAATAACGCGGCCACTGGCCCGGCGTAGGTTGACTCGCTTAATGTCGGCGATGACTGTGGCCTCATCCCCCTCCTTCAGTAGGCTGATGTCTGTTAGCTCCCCGCGCATCACATACCTGCGCGGATAATGTCGCAGCAGATCCCCAGCGCTTGTGTAGCCAAAAGCCTTCTCAAAAACCGCGGCAGTTCGATCCCCGATAACCCCTTTGAGGGGTTTATCCAAAGGGGAAATTTCTGCGCTCATGCCCCAATTCTGCCTTAATTAGTCTGCCCTAATTCGCCTATCTGGCTGGGTTTCGGTAGCCTTCGGGGTCTAGTTTTTATCTAAAGTTTTATAGAAGGAGTTCCACGTGGCATCCACATGCGATCTATGCGGCAAGGGCCCAAGTTTCGGCAACAACGTTTCGCACTCAATGCGTAAAACCCGTCGCCGTTGGAATCCAAACATCCAAAGCATCCGTACCTTCATTGGTGGAGTTTCAAAGCGCCAAAACGTCTGCACATCGTGCATGAAGGCTGGTAAAGCAGTCCGCTAAACGGCTGGTTGCGTTCAGGTAAGGCAACGCAGGCAAATCAATGATGAGCACCCCGCGAATATTTGCTCATCGCGGCTCACATTCCATTTCTTCTGAATCCTCTTTAGCCTCTTATTGCGCTGCCGTTGAGGATGGCGCTGATGGCTTTGAATGCGATATTCGCATGACATCAGATAACCACTTGGTTGTGTGGCATGACCCAACCATGCAACGTATTGCTGGCAATCCGCGTCGGATTTCGCATTCCACATTAGCTCAGCTGAGGAGCGCATGGCCCATCATGACTTTGAATGAGCTTATCGATCTGGCCGTGCTTCATAAGAAAGATCTGGCTATCGAGACCAAACATCCCTCCAGGTATGGACGGAGGGTTGAACGCGCACTCGCCTCGATTTTGGCCTCGCGAAGTGATGAGATTTCGAAATCAAAAATAGATATCTCAATTATGTCATTCTCTTGGTGGGCAACTCGTTTCGCTTCAAAATTGCCCTATAACGACGTTTTACTTGTGAATAGGGCGAAGCAACTTTCCTATGTGACACATTCAACCGCTGGTCTCAATATAGACATTATAAGAAAATCTCCCGAAATAGTATCCACGCTACATTCTCGCGGTAAGAAAGTTTTTGTCTGGACGGTCAATAACGAAGCTGATATCTCACTCTGTAAGAAAACAAAGGTCGATGTAATTATTACCGACAATGTCTCATTAGCTAAAACTCTTTAAGCTAAAAGTGCATAAAACCTTGGTGTGAAATTACTTGACCATCAAGTCGAACCAACGACCCTTCCACTACTTTCCCAATTTCAATCCATCCTGCCGGGGTACTTGAAAACGTTCCGACAAAGACATGATCTTCTCCCCCATGCAGCGTGTGTATATCTTTTCCAACCAAAGAGGATAAGAGCTCTATCGCAACACCAGAAGTAGAAGCAATTGAATTTAGTTCCTCAATCAATCCATCACTTACATCTGTGAGTGAATGAACGAGAGTGCGATCTAACTCTTGGACTTTCTTGTAATTAACTTGGGGGTATCTATGAGCCAGAGTGCGATCATCTGTAATTCCCTGCTTAAGTAGTTCAAGGCCGTGAGAGGACTTTCCAGGTAACTCAGATACAGCGACTACATCACCGACCCGAGCACCAGATCTAAGTATTGGATTTTCAACGCTTCCATACGCACTGATTGCAATCGTCAAGGTCTCTGAGCGAGTTAAATCCCCGCCAATCACGAGCGCTCCAACTTTTCGAGCTTCATCACGAATTCCAGTCGCAAGTGACGTTAGCTCTTCAATAGTCATAGCTTTAGGAATTGCTGCTGCTACTAACAAATATTTAGCTTCCCCGCCCATCGCATATATGTCGGCCAAATTTGCGGCTGTAATTTTTCCACCGATTTCATAGAGCGAGGACCATGCGCGGTTGAAGTGCGTACCCTCAACTGCCATATCGGTAGATAGAACCAGCGAATTTTTTTGAGGCGCAATAACCGCTCCATCATCACCGATTCCAACCTCAAGCTCTGCCGACTCGTGCTCAAAAATATCGGCTAGCACTTTGAGGTACTGGGCTTCGGTGCTCATCAATCCCTTTCCTCCTTCGACCTGGTAGCGGTAGCCTATGACAGTCGAAAGGAAGTGAGATGTCAGTTCAGGCTTACATTTTGATTCAAACGGAAGTTGGAAAGGCCGCTGGCGTTGCAAAAGCAATTTCAGCGATCCCTGGAGTGACTCTTGCTGAGGGCGTAACTGGGCCATACGACGTCATCATGCGCGCACAAGCCGCCAGCATGGAAGATTTTGGTCGATCAATTCTCTCGAAAGTTCAGGCAGTAAGTGGAATAACGCGGACGCTAACGTGTCCGGTCACTACGCATGACAACTAGCGCTTTGTTCGCTCTTTAAACGGAATCGATTAGCCGAGAAATAAGCTCGGTATAGCCGACTCCTGCCTTCCCCCAAAGTTTAGGAAATACGGAAGTCGCGGTAAAGCCAGGCATGGTGTTAATTTCATTGATAACAATTTTTCCATCCGCATAAAAGAAATCCACTCGAGCCAGTCCTTTGCATCCTAAGGCATTGAATGCATCAACGGCCGAACGTTGTATCCCGAGGTATATCTCTGCCGGCAAATCATCTGGATAGACCAGCTGGGTGGAGCCGTCTAAATATTTAGCGTCAAAATCATAGAATTCATGATCTCCAAGAATTTTAATCTCCCCTAATGGAGAGGCGGTTGCAACGCCATCAATTTCTAGTACAGCGCATTCAATTTCACGCCCAATAATTCCACTTTCAATGAGAACTTTTGAGTCATATGCCAGGGCTTGTGATACAGCAGAACTAATTGCGGAGGCTTCTTTAACCTTTGTCGTTCCGCGGCTAGATCCTCCACGAGCAGGTTTAACAAATAGCGGAAAAGTTAAGTGAGAAGTATCAATCGGTGAATTGGCTTTGACCGTAATCCCTGGTGCGACATGTAAGCCATGAGCAGCGAAGATTGGTTTAGCAAAACTTTTATCCATAGCCACGGCACTTGCAAGTACTCCAGAACCTACATACTTAA
>CAILYP010000158.1:0-2213 GCA_903838475.1 uncultured Actinomycetes bacterium
CGATCTATTTGAGATTCAAGAAGCTGCGAAACCTTAGGTACCACCATTGATATCCCAACAAAGACAAGAACCAATACAGCTGTTTTGCGTAACAAATTAGGGTTAAGCCCTAAAGAACTTTCTAGTAATGAAATAGAAAGAGTTAGGAAAGTAAACGAAATCGCAACACCAACTGTTATTCCAAGTGGACGCTTCCTTGATTTAGTCTTCGTGACATCAGCCAGGATAATTGGTAGAAGTGGCCAAATACAGGGTGCGAGAATTGTTAGTAGACCAGATAGAAATGCAACTCCGTACAGCACGATCATTTTACTTGGCTCCTAGCAGTTTGCCTTCATCTTAAGATTCTAATAAATAATGGGGGCAGTCCAAATGTATTGTAGAAATCAGAGAACTGAGGTTTTAAGCTCTTCATTCAGCGCCATAAATTCCTTAATTACTTCCATTTTTGGAAGCCTAGAAACTCCATGCTCAAACATCGCAACTCTGGCAGCACCAGCACTAGCGAAACGAAGGCTCGCAAGTGCATCCATTCCGTTTAAAATTCCGTAGGCATAACACGCGTGAAAAATATCGCCCGTACCATTCGTATCTATTGCATCGATTTTGTAGGCTGCTAAATGTTGCGCCTTATCACTTCCTGGAAGTTGGAAATAGCAACCGTTACCTCCATCAGTAATCACCACGATATTTCGATTCTCGTTCCAAAGAGCGGATAATATTTTTGAAATCTCTTCTTCGCCCGTAACAGTCTTAGAGAAGTTCATTGGAAGTATTAAGTCAGAGGCGATTTTGATCATTTCCAAAACAGTCTCTCTGGCAACCACAAATTGTTCAGCGTCAAGAACTACTGGGATGTTGAGTTTTCGGGCTCTTTTTATAATTTCTAACGTACCTTCTGGGCAAATTCCACCATCGACCATTATTAATTCGGCAGATGCGAGAGCCGCTTCCACTTTTTCAGGGCTTGGTAATTTTATGTGATGAAGAGGGGTATCGTCATAAATTATAAATCTTTGCCCATCCCCGGTTATTACAACTGTTGCTTCGGCAGGATGAGACTTTGAATCTAGATCTACAAATTCAGTACTGACCCCATTTGATGCAAAATCCTCGAAAGCGGAACGCCACTTTTCTTCACCACTCATTGTTCCCACGAAAGCCGTTTCCATACCGAGTGCGGATAGCGCAACTAACGAATTTCGAATGTTACCTCCGAAGCGGTTTTCACTTCGGATGATCTTTCCTTTTTCATCTTTCCAATGGGCTTTAGTAGCCAAAATACGATCTAGGGCTATACAGCCGATCCCGATGATCATTTTAATTAGTGATTAATCTTTAGGTGAAAGTCCAGCACCGATTAGTGCGGCTTCAAACCCAAGGCCGCCGTGAATGACCGAATAATAAGCTTGAGATGCCTTCTTAACGTCTTGCGCTCCCCAAACATTTCGCCCAACTACTGCGCCTTTTGCTCCTGCATCTATTGCATCTCGAGTGCTATTTAGTGCGGCTCCGAGAGTTGGCTCTTTTGGTCCGCCAGCAATAACGATTGGTGTTGGGCAAGAATTCACAATGTCTATAAACGCTTTTTTATCTCCAGGATATCCAACTTTAATTACATCTACCCCTGTTTCAATTCCGCACCGTACCGCCCATGCAATCTCATCAGGAGTGAATACGATTTCAACATCGCCACTCTTTGAATAAACTCGTGGATAGATGTGGGCGACAATTGGCATATTAAATTCAGTTGCTTCACGTACTGAATCAGTTAACCAGCGAAGATACTTTCCTTCACTTGGCCCACGTACTGGAATTGCAACAGCTAGGGCGTCGGCACCGAGTCGGACTGCGTCGATTGGTTTTGTGATCAATTCTGAAATTCGGTCATCTGCAGTAAAGCAACCACCTTGAACAATTAGCGCGGCTTTACCAGCATATGGGACCCATAAATTCTTGGCAGTGCCTGGCTGGATTGTTACAGAGTCTGGATTTCCTTCCATAGTCAATGCCAGCGCCTTAGGTAGGTTTGCAAGCCCGCCACTAACTGCATTCCCATAGCCAACAAAGTGGTCAATGGCCACACCAAAAAGATTTCCGGTTGGATTAGAAAAAATTCTTTTAAGTCTTACTTCGCGACCAATGCTCATATCGATTCCCACCCCAGGTTAATTAAATTATTCTGATTAAAATTTTTCGAAGTCTACAGTCCG
>CAILYP010000159.1:0-1606 GCA_903838475.1 uncultured Actinomycetes bacterium
AAGCTCATCTACTTCTAGAACTGCATATTCTGATTTAGTCATGAGTGTTGTTGCAGCGCCCCGGTCTAAATTTGAGCCAGTGGCATTAGAAACTGTTTTGCCTAGTGTTGAAACTATTTTGGTTAGGGCTCTTGTTGTAGAAGTTTTTCCGTTGGTGCCAGAAACTAAAATAATATTGCGATTTTTTGCGAGGGCAATCAGGGCTTTTGGATAAAGAATAAGGAGAATTCGTCCTGGGATCGTTTCGCCTGATTTACCTAAAAGTTTTCTGGATAAGAGGCCCGCAAATCGCGAAAGAGCGATTGCTAATTTGAGCCTCACCTGTCCATCTTAATCAACCACCGTCCCAAGCAGATATCCCACCGCCTGCTTTGCGCTCCAGCCTGTTGGATATTTAAGCAACAACTCCCGTTCTGCTGTTGTGTCAGAGCCCAGAGTGACTAGTGGCAATTCTTTATAACCATCTGGCCGTATCTGACCCAGCCCGATATTTGTCATAAGCGCATTGCATAGACATTTAGTGCCATCAAGATCTGTATCAGCCCCACCTTTAAAAATATATGTGTTGCTTGGTTCTGCAGAACAACGGTATCCAATTCCTTTACCTGTTCTTTCAAAGGGCACACGTAAATAACCGAGATCGCATAGGCGTGGGCGTTTTTCATAATTAGCTGCATCACTTAACGAACCCGGAACGCTAACTACCTTAAATGGAAAACCAGTAGATGATGAAGTTGGATCAGTTCTTATCTCAACAGTTCCACTAGAAATCTCATGAAGTACTTCTGATTTGAGTTCAGAGGTAAAACCAGATTCATTTGCCAACGCAAATATTGAACCCGCCTGAACGCCAATAGCACCGAGTGAAATTGCTTCTTCTAATTTCTCTGGGGTTGCATAACCACCTGCAAGCCAAAACGGTAGACCGATTGCTGCAACTTTAGTTAAGTCGGCTAAATCTCTATCGGTGAATTGCGACTGACCATCTGGTCCTACCGGAGTTTGTCCTCGCGGTGGTGCATTGTGTCCACCGGCTGTTGGGCCTTCCACAATGAAACCATCAGGGCGAGTTTCCTCATCACGATTTAAATATGCAGCCAGTGCATGTGAGGAAATAATTGCTAAAAATTTTGGCCGGGTTAATTTTGAAATATCAACACCTTTGATCAGTGCGGGATCAAATCGCAAAATATATTTCTTTGTTGCGCCATCGACATCGATTGAAAGCGTTGTTGCTAAGCCGTTTGTTAAAGAAGTTATTAGGGCTGGTAATTCACTCGGGATTCCAGCGCCCATGATTATGTAGTCTGCGCCTGCCAAAATTGCGCCGTATACCGATGCCGGAGTTGCTAATTGAACTTTCTCTAAAAAGTTAATGCCAACCAATCCTTCGTGACCTTCCTTAGCAAGCCAGACTTCAACAAAACTAGCCGCGACTAGTAGTTGTGTAGCAAAATCCTGTGGATGCAAACTTAATTTAGGGGCTGTTAGGTAACTTTCATCGTTTGCTCGGCCAAATTCTTTGAAGTAGCGCTTTAATATTTCCAGAGCGAACACTTGATCAGGAAAGCATGAAAGCGCGCGGCGCATATGGCCTGATAGGTCG
>CAILYP010000160.1:0-6527 GCA_903838475.1 uncultured Actinomycetes bacterium
ATTAGCATTTGTCACACTTCCAAACTTCACGATAGTGGGGGCCGTTGGAGAAGATCGAGCCACGTAGGTAAATGACGCATCGTCACCATTCGTAATGACACCTCGATTACCCATTACAGCTTCGCCTCGAGCAAAGGCTGAGAAAGCGTCACGCTGGCTGGCCATAGCAATCGGTAATGGAAAAGCCAACTCAACTTCGGCCGCTTGAATGAGTGGGACAGTGAAATTAGCGCTCATTAAACTAAAGAAGCAGTCTTATAAAGTTTTTTATTTCCAGCGGGCGATTTTCCGATATCGACTCCAGCTTTCTTCAGCTCCCTCTTAAGTTCATTGCGAAAGGTGTGGTAATCAACTTCTACTGCGTGGCGTTGTCCAGGACTAAAGTCAAAGTGCGGATGTGAGACTTCATGGGCTATTGCAGATTTAATATCGGCAGGCCGCCGATACTTTCCTAGAATTTCTAAGCATGCAATTTTTGCTTGGTAATCTGCCAATGGCCAGATGCACCCTAGTGGCTGAAATAATCCAATGAAGTAGAGGTTCTCATACTTTTCGTGCATCATCTTTCGGAAAAGTGGAATCTTCTCTAGATCCTTGAAGTTTATGAATGAGTTATCGAAGAACGAGAAAGTTGTCCAAAAGCCTGTAGCCGCACAAACGATGTCATAATCTGACTTTGAGCCATCGATAAATTCAACCGTTAGACCGTTCCAAGCCTTAATTGCCTTGCGTGGCGTTACGCGGCCGTGGCGAATGTAATCCATTAGGTCTGAATTTAGCGTCGGATGATTTGTTAGCGGCAATTTCGTATTCTCGGGCAGCCCGTATTGACTGTAGGGGCCCTGAACTAAGCGGACCAGAAATTTAATTCCATATTGTCGTAATTTCTTTGGCAACCAAGCGGTTCGCGATGAAAAGACGTCGCTTGGTTGACCAAATAGAAACTTAGGGAAGAACCATTGAGGGCTACGCATCGACATATCAACTGTCTTTGTAATTCGAGCTGCCTCTACAGCGATATCGCACGCTGAGTTTCCACCACCAATAACTAATACGCGCTTATCGCGCCATGTCTCATCTACGCCCTTGAAATCATGTGAGTGGATAAATCGCCCAGTGAATTCACCCGGATAGCTTGGATACTTAGGAACGTTATGGTGTCCGTTACAGACCATCAAGTATTCAAAGACTTCACTCTTTTTATCGCCATTGTTGTCCGTAAACTCAACTAGCCATGAGCCATTATTTTGACGAGTTACGTGGTCTACAGTGTGATCAAATCTGACTGTATCGAGCACGCCAAAAGCCCTTGCATAGGATTCAAAGTAGCTTTGAAGTTGTGCGTGTCCCGGATAGTCTGGAAATGAATCAGGCATTGGATAATCTTCGAATTCAGACCATACCTTTGAGCTGATGAGGTGGGTGTTCTCATAAACGCTGGAATGTCCCGTCTTTGCATTAAAGACCCAGTTGCCACCAACCTTGTTATTCTTTTCAAAGACGACAACCTCTAAACCATTTTGAATGCAATTTTTTGCGGCCGCAATACCACTCGGCCCAGCACCGATGACACAGACTCTTTTGCTCATACGGGAATTATTGCCCACCTACATTCCTAGATACTAGAGAATTCAAGACATTTTGATAACAATTTATATGTAGTTCACCATTTCAGGTGAATAGCGTAATAAAGGTTTGAAGCGGGTGGTCTATTCTTCTCGGATGACTTCAGAGACCTCAGTAAATAAGCACCGTTGGTTGATTCTTGGAATTGTCCTTGCAGCCGAGATTATGGATCTACTCGACTCAACAATCGTAAACGTTGCTGGACCTTCGCTCAAAGAAAGGCTTGGAGCAACACCTTCGGCCCTGCAATGGGTTATTGGTGGCTATACATTGACTCTTGGAGCAGGCTTAGTCTTAGGTGGTCGCTTAGCAGATCGCTATTCACGCCGAAACATGTTCCTTGTAGGACTCGCAAGTTTTACCGTCAGCTCACTCCTTTGTGCGATTGCACCAAATATTGGCGCACTAATCGCCTTTCGCTTAATTCAAGGATTTGCCGGCGCCATGGTTCTCCCGCATGTCATCGGATTTATTCGAGATGTATTTCCGCCCGAAGAAATCGGAAAGGCATTTGCGATCTTCGGCCCGGTTTTTGGTCTAGGTGGAATTCTTGGACCAATTATTGGCGGGTTTATCATTGATGGCAATATTGCCTCGACAGGTTGGCGCGCAGTTTTCCTAGTTAATATTCCAATTGGAATCATTAATCTAGGCCTCGCTTGGAAATATTTACCGAAGAGAGCGTCGAATCATTCAATTAAAATCGATCTTCTTGGAAGTGTTTTAATTATTATTTCTTCCGGTTTGCTGCTTTTGCCATTGATCCAGGGCCAGGAAGCCGGATGGCCACTATGGACTTTCATCTCGTTGGCTGCTTCACTTTTTGGTTTTGTTATTTTCACGATGCAACAACGCTGGGTTATTTCTCGAAAGAGAACTCCTCTCGTTGATCCAGATATCTTCAAAGCGCGTACATATAATTTGGGGCTTGCTGGAATCTTTATCTTCTTTGCAGGATTCACTGGCGTCTACTTGATTATTACTCTCTTTCTTCAGATCGGAGAGCAGTACTCGGCGCGTGGCGCTGGTATCGCCAATATTGCAATTGCACTAGGTACTGCGATTGGTGGGGCGCTGAGCGGCGCAGTTCTTGCAGATAAATTTGGCACTCGAGTCCTTCAACTTGGCGCATTTGCTCAAATCATTGGAGCAATATTGCTCTTTACTTCATTGCCAAATATGCAATCCTTCAATTTCTGGCATATAGCTCCTGGAATGCTGGTCTCTGGTTTTGGTACAGGGCTCGTGGTGGCGGCTCTCTTTGATGCAATCCTGCTGGCCATTAAAGATGAATTAGTGGGTTCGGCATCGGGCGTGCTTTCGGCTATTCAATCAATTGGTTCATCCGTTGGAGTTGCAATCTTTGGAACTTTGTTCTTTAACCAAGTCACCTCTGGACATATAGACAAAGGCTTTAGAAATGCGTTGCTGCTTCAAATTTGTTTAGTGGCTATTTTCCTTATTATTACATTTTTCTTACCAAAGAAAGCAATGGATAATTCAGAGTTTGCGCACTAGTTGTGGAGTGCGAGGAACTCTAAACAGAAGGATTGAGCAGAATTTCATCCACTCCAATTCGATGAGCTTTGAAGTCATTTACTTTTGAAGGGCTTGGATATCCGACTGCAATTCCACAGAGCAGCCGATAATTCTCTGGCACATCAAATTCTTTTCTGATTACATCATCCCAAATGGCGACTGATCCTTGCATGCAGGTTCCTAAACCACGAGCGTGTGCCGAGAGGGCTAAATTCTCCATCATTAAACCGGCGTCACTTGCTGCATGGATACCTAAGCTTTTGTGTATGTAAATAAAAAGCTCAACAGGTGCTCCAAAAAATTCATAATTCTTCGCCCACCATGCATCACGTTGAAGACGATCCTCCCGCGCAATACCGAAAGACTTATAGAGTTCAACGCCAAGGCGATGGGCACGAGGCTTCAGATCTGGGGAATATGGCTTGCTTATGAATCGGTTACTCGTTGGCAATCCATATCGAGATACGAGCAACGTAAATTTCCCCCAGGTTCCTGCTCGCAAATGTTTGGAAACCGCGCCCCAGCGCGAGAGAAATTCGGCACTAATTCGATCGCGTACTTCACCTTTTGCTACTGCAACTTTGAATGGTCGAGTATTAGACCAACTCGGGGCAGTAAGCGCATCAGTCAAAATTTGATTAATAATAGTTTGGGATACAGGCTTTGGGAGAAATTCACGAGTTGTCCGACGAGAGGTGAGGAATCGCGAAATTAAAGCTGAATCAAATTCGTTTTTCTTCGTAGCCATATCAAACAATCCTTTGCGATATTAAGACGGCAAAGATCCTGTGATTAGCCGCATTTATGAGCGTTATTCTAGCGAGGGATTTATGAAGCCTGTAACCTTCATCTCATGAAGTTGAACGCGCCGAGTGAGTTCTCGATATTGGCGCTACTTTGGGGCGGATCATTTCTACTTGTTCTTCGCGTTGTGGCAGCTTTCGACTGGGTGGGAGCAGTGTCGATACGAGCTCTTATCGCAAGCCTCTCGTTATATCTGCTAGCTAAAATAAGTGGGCGAAAACTAGATTTCTCAGTAGGAGTTATTCCCTTTCTGATTTCCGGCGTGACAACCGTTGCAGTTCAGCTCATAGGATTATCTTTTGCGATTCCTCGTATTGGCACGGCTATGACAGCAATCTTGGTTGGTGCAATTCCATTGTATTCAGCAATAATCGGAAGATCACTTCGAATCGAGAAATTGACGAGAAGGGGATATTTCGGATTAGTGCTCGGCTTCTTGGGAATTATTCTTTTGGTTGGATTTCCAAAGGGAAGTACATCGAAGGAGTATTTAGTTGGCATCATAGTCGCCATCATCGGATGTATTTCTGCAGCTTTTGGTAGCAATTATTCAAGGATGAAAATGACATCGGTGGGCGCCTGGGAGCAAGTAATCGGTGCTTTCTTTTTCGGAGGCTTACTTACGCTGCCACTTTTGTTTTTTGTTCCATTTCACCGCACTCCATCGGTGGGGGACTGGTTGAATTTGATTGGGCTTGCGGTTGCATGTAGCTCGCTTTGTTACGTGATTTACTTCAAGCTAGTTGCTCAAATTGGCGCCACAAGGGCAATTAGTGTCGAGTTTCTAGTAACTGTTGTTGCTGTCCTTATCGGAGCACTTTACTTGCATGAAAATATTTCCTTGGTTCAGGTTATCGGCGGAGCATTGGTAATTACAGGATGCACCTTCATTCTCGCTATTTTCTAAGCCGTTACACATTCGTTTTAGGTGGAGTAACAGACTGCGCTGTGGGATAATTTGGGAATGTTGACCACGAAGAAGTCTCGCATTGTACTTGCCACTGTTCTCTCTTTTGTTCTTTCTTTCGTTCTTACGGGAACTTCAACGAGTTCATTCGCGGCCACATCTCGAGTATTGAATGAGAACTCGGTAAATAAGCTTTACGCTGTGAAACTTGGTTCAACTTTCCACCTCGTGCTTCATTCCATGTATTGGACCCTAAACGCTCCAGCCGCCGGGAGCGCCATCAAAGTCTTGGGCGATCCAGTCAGTTCTCCGATCATGCCTGGTCCAGATGCCCCTGCTAATTGCCGACTTCCAGGGATGGGCTGTGGAACGTTGGACTGGAGCATGAAGGCAGTGCGAATGGGAACTATTTCATTGATTGCCACCAGAACATCCTGCGGTGAGGCGCTCAAATGTACTGATGCTAATGGTCGATTTAGCGTGCGAGTGAGAGTAAATAAAGGTTAATAAATAGGTATCCCGCTATTATTACCGGACTCTGACACTTTTCACATACTTATTACAGGCTGGGAGGTTTCACTCGCGCTATGAGCTTCCGCGCCAAATATGTTGTTGACTGGGCGAGCCTCATTCTGGGCAGTGGCCTAGGCCTCACTCTCGCGATCTTCATAGAGACATCTACCCGCAATGACTGGGTTTGGCCTTATGCGCTCATTATTTCTATATCTCGACTCTGTGCTTTGGTTGGAGCTTACCTTGCACTTGTTGGGCTCGTTCTTGTCTCTCGAATTTCCTGGATTGAAAAAGGCGTGGGCCACGACAGATTAGTTTTGTGGCATCGCAAACTGGGCCCGTATTCATTATTCCTCATTGGTTTTCACGTCCTGCTTGTGGCACTTGGATACGCAGGTAATGATGGCGTTCGTATCGGCGGGGAACTATGGACGATGACGTGGAACTATGACTGGATGTTGGCTGCCGTAGTTGGCTTTATTTTCTTTGTAACTGCTGGCGTCACCTCTTATAAGCGCGTGAGATCTAAAATGTCTTACGAAACGTGGTGGACGATTCACGTATACACCTATATCGCCATCGCCTTTAGTTATATGCACCAAGTTTTAACCGGACCTATATTCGCAGGGCACCCACTCAATAAAGCTTATTGGGAAGGGCTCTACATCGTTGCTGGCTTTACAATTGTGTATTGGCGTATTGCCATTCCGGTCTTCCGATCGTTCCGACATGATTTACGAGTTTATGAAGTGAAGGATGAAGGATCCAATATCGTTTCGATTGTGATGCGTGGACATCAACTCGACCGCCTAAACGCGCAAGGTGGACAATTCTTTAGTTGGAGATTTTTAACAAAAGGCCAATGGTTTGTTGCCCATCCTTATTCACTCTCAGCCTCCCCAACACCGGAGGAGATGCGTATAACGGTTAAAGATTTGGGCGATGCATCCGGCGGCGTGAGGCATTTAGAGCCAGGCACAAAAGTTTATTTTGAAGGTCCATTCGGAACCTTTACTGCATCGAAGGCAACCAAAGGCCTTGGTCATGTTGTGTTGGTGGGCGGGGGAGTCGGTATTACTCCACTTCGTGCACTCATGGAAGAGTTTGATGAATCAGTTGAAGTAGATGTGCTCTTTAG
>CAILYP010000161.1:0-7226 GCA_903838475.1 uncultured Actinomycetes bacterium
AATTGCTCAGCAGCTGCACCCTTTAGTTCGCTCACTACTTTTTGTGCACTTTTTAAATTTATGTCGGACACGACAACGGTAAAGCCGCGGGAAGACAATTCATGGGCGATTGCTGCTCCAATTCCTGATCCAGCTCCTGTTACTACTGCTACCTGATTGCTCATATATCCTCCTAATTAGTTCTTGCCAATTTGTGTGAAATTTCCCGGGTTGATGTTTGTAACTCCAAATACATTTCATAACGCTCTTGATATCTCACCTTATTAGATTCATTGGGCTCGATGATTTCGCCTTTTTCTAGTGCCCCGTCCACATATGACCAATCGCTAATTGCCCCGCTTCCTATGCCAGCAACAACAGCAGCTCCGAATGAAGCGCCTGGATGGTTAATAATTGAAGTTAAATTCTTGTCGAGTACATCTGCAAGAATCTCTCGCCATAATCTAGATTTCGAACCACCATTTGTAACCTTTGGGTTCTTAACAATTAATCTGCGCTCCGCAAAAATTTGAAAGTGCTGTTTGAACCCATAAGCAATTGCTTCGAGAAATGATCTATGAATATCGCCACGTGTTGTCCCTAGATGAAGCCCTGAAATAACACCTCTTAAGTTCGGATCATGCAGCGGTGATTTTTCACCCAAGAAATATGGGAGTACGAGTAGCGCACCGGCTTCACTGTTTTGCGCCTCACTATCAAGTATCCCCAAATCAACGTCTTTAAATAATTTTTGTTCCCAACGAAGCAGGGAGCCACTTGTCGCCATGCACCCGTTAGGTAACCATTTTCCAGGGATCGGGTGTGCATCTAAATACAATCTGGAATCGATAAAGAATTCATCGCTAACTGCCAAGATGTCTCCGGCGCCACCAAGTTTTATTAAACAATCTCCGTGGCTATTTAATCCAGCCCCATAGGCCGAAAGAACGTGGTCGGCTCCTCCAACATAAATTGCCATTCCGGCTTGCAGACCAGTTTCAATTGCAGCTTCTTTCGACACTTCCCCAACTTGCGATCCTGGATCTTGCGGCACCAATAAATCTGGCCAAGAGATATTTGTTGCTTTTATAACACTATCGATTGGTTGTTTATCCCAACCATATAGACCGCTTTCAATTGCCCAGTTGCGTTCGACATGTGGTCTTGCACCTAACCGCATTGCCATCCAGTCATACGATCCAGAAATAAACTTGGTTTGCTTCCAAATCTCGCTCTCATTTCGCGATAGCCATAAGGCTGTTGGAGCAACTGACTGTTGTGTCAACATCGATCCAGTTAATGAAAGTAAATCTAATCCTTCAAGTTTTTTAGCTAGCTCTTCAATTTCATTTGTTGCGCGCGCATCATTTTGAAGTATTGCTCGACGCAGAGCTTGGCCATTTTCATCTGAAATTACAACCGCTGGGACCATTCCGGAAATTGCTATTGCAGAAATATCCGCGTTCTTGCACTTTGCTTCAGCAATTAATTTTGGTATCGCAATGCATAAGCTCTGCCACCATTCATTGGTATCAGCTTCAGCCCAGCCAGTGTTTTCGTTGTATAAAGCCAAGCTTTCAGAGACGGTTGCGCGAATTCCCCTTTCAACATCCAACAAGACAGCCTTAAGTCCTGAAGAGCCGATATCGACTCCAAGAATTAAGGTTGAATTGGATTTAGGCACTGCGTGCTGCGTCAATAAATCGCTTTGCTCGTTCTGGATCAACTTCATTCCACGTGTGGCCATCGAGCTTTAAATCACTTCCGACGATGCAGCCATCTGCATACTTGAAGAACTCTTTTATTGTGGTTGAACGTGCACCGGTATTTAATAAAACTGGAATCTCTTTTTCAACCGCTTCGCGAACATCTGCCACAGTCTTAACGTCAGGTTGACTTCCGGCCATCGGGCCAGAAACCAAAATTACATCTGGCAAACTTGAAACAACAGTTGATTTAGCAATCTGTGCCGGAGTTCGTTGCCCAACATTTGATGCAAATTCTGGAGTTATATTTGCAAAAATTGCTAGATCATCGCGACCAAAATTCCTGCGATTGCGTAATAACGTTGCTGCATCAGGCGTCCACAAGCCCATATCTGATTCCCAAGTTCCGGTAATTACTTCACGCATAAAATATGCACTACTGCCAACAGCGATAGCCATCGCACAGTGTTCATCCCAGAGGAAATCAACACCAAATGGAATATCTGTTGGTTTGCACTCTGTTACAACTCGCGTCATAACGGCAGAAGCTTCTAACCCAGCGTTTAATTGGTATGGACGATCGCCTTCATTGCAGAAAAGAATGGCATCAAAACCTGCTTTTAATAATTTTTCAGTATCCCGTTTGACATGATCAATAAGTCCTTGCACTCCCTTGGCCGCATCGTAGAGAGGCGTTCCTGGCAATGGTGGAACATGTGCCATTGCGATCAAAGGTTTTTTTACATCAGGAAAGATTTTCGAGAAGCGGGACATTAGTTACCTTCCTGGTTATTTTTTTCATTTCGAATTGGCTCTACGTGAATTATTTCGATTCCTGAATCTCTCATATGGGTAATCACTTTATTGTCTGGTGATGCGTTTGTGATTAGGATATCTACGACGTCAATAGGAGCTACATTTGCGAAGGCAACTTTTCCTATTTTTGTTGCATCAGCAAGAACCACAACCCGGCTAGCGGCCTTTATCGCTTCTTGTTTAACTCTAGTGTCATCGAGGTTATATTCAGTTAACCCTTTACTAGAACTTATGCCAGCAACACCTAAGAACACAGTGTCACAATTTAGATCTGAAAAAGAACTCTCAGCGCGAGCGCCTACTAAACTCATCTCGCCTCTACGGAGAATTCCGCCAGTAATTATCGTCCTAATATTTGGTTTCGCAGAAAGCTCCCCAGCTATCAAAATAGAACTGGTGATTAAAGTCAGCTGTAACTTTGCATCGATTGAACGAGCCATTTCAAGCGCGGTGGTTCCAACATCGATAATTGCAGTCTCGCTATCGGATAAAAGCGCGGCGGCGGCTCGTCCAATTCGCATCTTTGCTTCATGTTCGAAGCTAGTCCTTGTAGTTATTGGAGGTTCATAGGATCGGCTCTGAGATGGAATTGCGCCACCCCTAACCCGGCGGACATACCCATCGAACTCCAACATTTCAAGATCTCGCCGAATCGTCATCTCAGAGAGGCCGAATTCTTTTGCTAAGTCTGATATTGTTGTTTCACCAGCTGAGTTCAAACGGTCAAGAATTGCCTGCTTGCGAATGGTTGATGATTTCATGCGGTAAGATAGCACTTTATTCACAAAATACTACTGTTTTTTGATAATTTTTAACACACGCTCATATTATGAGAATTTGCTACCTAAATTTGGCTGACGTCTCTGGGCTATGAGCGACTTTGCACTTTCAGATTTGTCCTGGCTCCTGGCCTGTATTGCCCCCGTATTTCTAAACTACTTTCAATCACCGATTAGCATGAAATCGCAATCATAAAAATCGATTTGCACGATAAGTAAATATTGCTTCTGAAAAAGATGTGTGTCAATGCATTTACAACTGGGGGTCCAGCCCGTAGCATCGCAACTAACTCAAAACAAAGGTGGAACCGATGCTTTTAACAATGGATGCTCCCGTATTAGTCACAGCAAATGAAAAGATGCATATGACTAAGGTAAAAGTTGATGCTCCACATGCGGGTGAGGTCCGAGTAAAGATGTATGCATCTGGGGTTTGCCACTCTTGTCTTCATGCCTATGACGGCTCACATGCAACTCCAATGCCAATAATCCTCGGTGACGAGGGGTCCGGTGTTGTTGAGTCAGTGGGCGAAGGCGTAACCACTCTTGTCCCTGGCGATCACGTAATTATTTCTTGGCTAATGAATTGCGGTACCTGTCAAGCATGTCGAAATGGCAAGCCTGCTCATTGTTGGGCACCTTCACCTTTTGGTGCTTTGCTAGACAATACCCAGCGTTTTCATAATGCAAAAACAAATGAAAATATCTTGCACTATGGACCTGCTACTTACGCACCTTACACAGTGGTTCCAGAAAGTTCTGCAATCAAGATTCGTAAAGATATGCCGCTTGATAAAGCAGCGCTAATTGGGTGTTCTGTGACAACTGGGTTTGGGGCTGTGACAAATGCCGCTGGTGCTCGCCCAGGAGAATCTGTTGCTGTTGTTGGTTGCGGTGGTGTTGGACTTAATTCAATTCAAGGTGCTCGTGTTTCTGGAGCGTTTCCGATTATCGCTATTGATACATCAGAAGCTGCACTTAAGATGGCTGTGAAATTGGGAGCCACTCACACAATTAATGCAGCTACTGAAGATGTTGTGGCAGCCACCTTGAAGATCTGCCCTCGGGGCGTTAATTATTCAATTGCCGCTGTTGGGAACACTAAGGCAATGATTAACTGCTTAGAAATGTTAAGTGCCGGCGGAACAATGGTTGTTTTGGGCGCACCTCCAAGTGGTATGACTATTGAGTTCGATCCAACTGCAAGAATTCTGAGTGGTGAACGTAGAATGATTGGAAGCAAGTACGGATCTTCTAATCCACACGTTGAATTTCCAATGCTTATTGAGCTCTATCTCAATGGGAAGCTGGATTTAGATTCTCTTCTTACCGGAAGTTATCGACTCGATGAAGCAGATAAAGCCTTTGAAGTTCTGGCAAAAGGTGGCCATGGTCGAGGTTTGATTACCTTCGAACAATAATTTTCTTTTTCTAAATTAGCGCAAGCGGATTAAGCAACCCAGACTGCTCGCACTGGCGAAGCAGAGGTACCTTCAATTGCTAGAGGTATCGCTATGAGCTGTCCGGCACCTTCTGTAATTTGATCTGTGCCATGAACCGGTGCCAACATAAGTGCATTACTTTTAAAAAAAGTTAAGAGATGTCCAGTGGGTTCCGAAGCGCTGTCCCAGAAAGGCATATCAGAACCTAAAAGGCTCACCTTTGATTCCACAATAAATTCCATAACATCTGCAGAGAAGTATGGGCCGTCAGTCATAAAATCAGATTCAAACCAATGCTTAAACCAGCCAGTCGAAATGATTAAACCTTTTCCAACAAGGGATGGACTGCCAATTCTTTTTAAGGCATCAACGATTATTTCTTTCGTAATTTTGCTATTTGCCGCTGATGGTATTTGCAGGCAGAAACTTGGCAGAAGAACAGTCCGCTCTAGTGGTACCTGCGCGGTTGTTAATTGATCAGGGAAAACATGGCCAGCAGTTTCGATATAAGTTCCTGACTGCATTGGCATGTTGATTGACTCTGCATAATAAGGAAAGTCTTCCCACTTTGGCTTGCTCAATGACTGTATTTGAAAAGGAAAGTACGGTGCGTCATAGTGCCAAATTCCTGGCCTGACCGGACCGCTGATATCAAAATATTTCATTTAGATTATTTCTCTTTTCTGTTAGGAAGGCCAGTATTCATAGTTGATGTAATGCTTAATCCCCCATCGGAGGTAAGAACTATTCCTGTGGTAACGAGATTTTCTGGAGAACACAAATATAAGATATCTCTCGCAACATCTTTGGTAGTAAGAGTTAGGTTCACTGGTATCGATTCCAAAGCGCGCGCTTTCAGCGTAGGGTCCTTATCAAATAGGGCTTTTGATAGGCCCGCGTCAACTATCCCCGGAGCAACTTCATTTATCAAAATTCCACAGTGGGCGTATTCAAGGGCAAGATTTTGCATGAGGGCTCTGGTACCGGCTTTCATTACTGAATAGCTTCCAATGTGTGGGTGCGGATTGCTTGCTGCCCAGGAACCAATAAATACGATTTTTCCTCGAGCTTGTACTAATAGCATTTTCTTAATGACGGCACGGGCTACATAAAAAGACGAGGTTAATCCAACCGAAATGACTGCATCCCAATCTGCGTCGCTAGTTTCAACCAGAGTCGAGTTTCTTACGATTGTTGCACCTATCACAGCGATGGTAGGTGTTCCCCACTTCTCAGTGACTTTACCTATCCACTCATCTACTTCTTTTGAATTAGCAACATCCACAATCGATGAAATAAAATTGGTATTTTCACTTAGCGAGTCTTCATTAGGAAATGGCGAGAGATCAGCAGATGCTACTTTCGCACCAGCCGCAAGGAGTGAGCGCACAACTTCTGCACCTATGTCACCACTACCACCCGTTACTACAGCAATTTGGTTAGCCCAATTTAAATTCTTATCCATAAAAATTGATTCTCATATATAGCCAACTTTCCTTGCCAGAACTAACACTCGGAGGTAAATTCATCATACTTGTGAACTAAGTGCAAGAGTAGATTTACGAAAACTAATTAAGGATGTGGAAGCTATGACTGCACTTCGGTTCCTAAGTTGACTTTATTAGCTGGTGCTGTCTCGATAGATATCACTCCCCCCATAGGAATACATTTACATAATTGGGCTTATAGCCCGCATCCAATTGCCACAGGCATTCATCAACCACTTAAAGCTCAAATTTTGGCGGTAGAAAATGAAGAAACTGGATTTATTCAACTACTGGTTTCAGTAGATTTTGGCTGGTGGATGAGCGCTGCAGATGAGTGGACATTTCGAAGCGCGATACTTCAAAGAACCGAACTCCCCGAGGCGCAGTTGATTCTTGCGCTCACTCACACCCATTCGGGGCCATCTATTTCTCGTGAGGACCGCGATCGACCTGGCGGCCACTTAATTGAGCCCTATTTAGATTCAGTTCAAGAGAAGATTGGCAAGGCCGCTAGAGAAGTAATGACCAAGATGGTCCCTTCATTTATTGATTGGGGCTACGGTCTTTGCTCGTTGGCAATGAACCGAGATATGTATCGAAGTACTGAAAAACGTTATGTGCTTGCGGCCAATAATGATGTTACTGCAGATTCAACTCTATTAATTGGACGGATCACATCACAAGATGATCGTCCGATTGCAGTTATTGCAAATTATGCTGCCCATCCCACAAGCCTCGGTGGGTTGAATTCAAAGATCTCGCCAGATTTCATTGGATCAGCACGCGAGCTTGTTGAAAAAGAAAATGGCGGAGTATTTCTTTATTTGCAAGGTGCATCAGGTGATTTAAGTCCGTGCCAGCAGTATGCAGAAAATACCGATATCGCCGAGAAAAATGGTTTGATTCTTGGCCATGCGGTTTTAAGTACTTTGTTCGGAATGCTCGATCCCGGAAAAACTCTTACTTATGATGTGACTGTTGAATCTGGCGCACCTCTAGGAACCTTTATTAGTCAAT
>CAILYP010000162.1:0-7593 GCA_903838475.1 uncultured Actinomycetes bacterium
ACTCGCGGAACTTTCGTTGGTTCAGTTTGTCACGCAGATCCACAAGGTGACTGGGCGGCAGCGATGATTGCACTTGGCGGTCACATGATTGTGCAAGGACCAAAAGGCAAGCGCACAATAGAGATGAAAGATTTCGTTCTCGGTCCATATACCAATGCAATGAATTACAACGAGATTGCTATCGAGGCGGTAATTCCTGCGCCTAAGGGCGTTGCTCGCGGTGGCTATCTCAAGCTAGAGCGTCGCGTTGGTGACTTCGCTACTGCGTCAGTTGCGGTGTCCCTCGATATGGATGGCGGCAAAGTATTGCGCGCCGGTATCGCGCTCGCCGGTGTAGGCGGAAAGACTATTGATGCAAATGAAGAGGCATCATTCTTGGTAGGTAAGGAACTGAGCCCATCAAATATCGTCAAGGTTGCTGAGCTCGTAGCTGCAAAAGCTGAACCTCGTACCGATCACCGTGGTTCTTCTGAATACAAGCGTCAAATCGTTCGTACCTTTGTTACTCGTATCCTGACCGCACAATCAGCACAGAAAGTAGCGTGACATGTCATCATCTCTATTCGAAGAAATTCAGACACCACCAAGTGGTGATATTGCAGTTCGTCGCGTAACCATCAACGTTAATGGTGAACCACGTACTGCAGATATCGAGCCACGTCTGCTCTTGGCTGATCTCTTGCGTCAAGGTTTGCAATTAACTGGAACTCACAAAGGTTGCGACACAACAAACTGCGGTGCTTGCACCGTGTTGTTTGATGGTCGCCCAATTAAGAGTTGCACGATGTTGGCTGCTCAAGCAGAAGGTCATGATGTTCAAACTGTTGAAGGACTTGGAACAGCTAGTGAACTAGATCCAATCCAAGAAGGTTTCAAGCAAGAGCACGGTCTGCAATGTGGTTTTTGCACACCAGGAATGATGATGTCTGCAAAGGCACTTCTTGAGCGCAACCCAAATCCAACAGAAGATGAAATTCGTTGGGCACTGTCAGGAAACTTGTGCCGTTGCACCGGATACCAAAATATCGTCAAGGCAGTCCTTTGGGCGGCCGAAAAAATGCGATCGAACTAAGGCGGGGGATCAGATATGTCATTAGACGAGATCAAGATCGGTGGAATGGGTGCAAGCCGCCGCCGAGTAGAAGACAACCGCTTTATCCGTGGAAAAGGTAACTATGTCGATGACATCGTTCTTCCAGGGATGTTGCATATGGAGATTTTGCGCAGCCCAGTAGCTCACGCTCGTATTAAGTCGATCGATACAAGCGCAGCATGGGATATGCCAGGAGTTCGCTTAGTACTTACCGGCGAAATGATGGCCGCCCGTAACTTGGCATGGATGCCTACCCTCTCATACGACACCGCTGCAGTTCTTGCGACCGACAAAGTTCGTTTCCAAGGACAAGAAGTCTGCGCAGTTATTGCTGATGATCCTTACATCGCTAAAGATGCGTGTGCAAAGATCGTTGTTGATTACGAAATCTTGCCTGTCATTGTTAACCCAGTTCAGGCAGCTGCAGCAGATGCAGTTCAGATTCGTGATGATAAAGAAGGCCAAGTCGGAAATAAGGTATTCGATTGGGAAATCGGCGATAAGGCAAAGACCGATAAGGCTTTCCAAGATGCTGATGTAGTTTCAAAACTTGAGCTGCACTATCCACGTACTCACCCATCACCAATTGAGTGCTGCGGATCAATCGCTGATTTCGATCGCGCAACAAGCAAGTTGACCGTTTACATGACTTCACAGGCTCCACATATTGTGCGTGCTGCTGTTGCACTCGTTGCTGAACTTCCGGAGCAAAATATCCGTATCGTTTCACCAGATATTGGTGGCGGCTTTGGAAACAAGGTTCCAGTTTATCCTGGTTATGTTATTTCGATTCTTGCTTCTATCTTGACTGAACGTCCAGTGAAGTGGATTGAAGATAAGACAGGTAACTTGATCTCAACTGGTTTTGGTCGCGATGTTTACCTCAAAGGTGAAATGGCGCTTCGCAAGGATGGAAAGATCCTTGCTTTCCGCATGAACACAATTTCAGATCATGGTGCATTCTTCGCAGATGCACAGCCAAGCAAGTTCAAGATTGGTCTGATGCACTCAACATTTGCTGCGTATGACATCCCTAATGCGCACTTGTTTGCTACCGGTTATTACACAAATAAAGCTCCAGGTGGCGTTGCTTACCGATGCTCATTCCGTGTGACCGAAGCGATGTTCTTCCAAGAGCGCATGATGCAGGCAGCTGCTGATGATCTAGGAATGGATCAAGCAGAGTTCCGCCGCCTTAACTTCGTGAAAGATGACGATTTCCCACACCGCACTGCTTTCGGTTTCTTGACCGATTCAGGTCAATATGGAAAGTGCCTCGATATCGCACTTGAAGCTATTAACTACAAGAACTTCGAAGCAGAGAAGGCAGAGGCTGCAAAGCGCGGTCGTTTGCTTGGTATCGGTATCTCAACAATGACCGAACCTCTCGGTGCTGGTAACTCACGCGAGTACGACATCTTGGGTATCAAGATGTTTGACTCCGCTGAACTTCGTGTTCACATGACGGGTAAAGCAATTTTGCGTACCGGTGCAAAGTCTCAAGGCCAAGGCCATGAAACTACATGGGCACAAATTGTTGCTCACGAGCTGGGCATACCTGCCGAAGACATAGTCGTTGAAGAGGGCGACACCGACACCGCGCCATTTGGTATGGGTACATATGCATCTCGAAGCACACCAGTTGCTGGTGCTGCAGTTGCAATGGTTGCTCGCAAGATTCGCGCAAAGGCCCGAAAGATTGCAGCCCATCTACTTGAAGTATCTGAAGAAGATATTGAGTGGGAGCTAGGTCGATTCTATGTTCGCAGTAATAAGGATCGTGGTGTGACAATCCAAGAATGTGCAATGGCTGCTTACAGCAATATGCCTGATGGAATGGAACCAGGTCTGGAAAATACTGCTTATTACGATCCACCAAACCTTACATGGCCGTTTGCATGTTACATCTGCAAAGTTGAGATCGATCCTGAGACTGGTGTCTGGGATGTTCTTCAATTCGTTGCAGTTGATGACTGCGGAGTTCGTATTAACCCAATGATTGTTGAAGGACAGATCATGGGTGGACTTACCGAGGCTTACGCAATGGCAAACATGCAGTACCAAACTTACGATGAAGAAGGTAACTGCATCGGAGCGAACTACATGGACTTCTTGCTACCAACTGCTTGGGAAACACCAGGCTGGGAGTTATACGAAGTAGTTACGCCATGCCCACACCATCCAATTGGTGCAAAGGGTGTTGGCGAGTGCGCAACCGTTGCAGGTCCAGCAGCCTTCGTAAACGCTGTCGTTAACGCGCTAAAAGATAAGGGCGTTCGTAATATCGATATGCCTCTCATGCCAAACCGCGTTTATGAGGCTCTTACAACTGGTAAAGATGTTGGCGGAATGCCACCAGTACGCAGTGGCGACTAACTAACATGATGAATCGGGCCGTTGAAGGTATTGGCGTTATGGAACGCGCAGTAGAGCTGAAACAAAAGGGTGAATCTTTTGTGATGGCTACTGTCGTTTGGCGCCAGGGACCTTCATCGGGCCAGAGTGGTTCTCGTGCGATTATTACTGCTGATGGAACTTTGTATGGCTGGATCGGTGGAGCTTGTGCTGAACCGGTCATTATTCGTGAAGCGAAGAAAGTTTTAGAGGAAGGCAAGGCTAAATTAATTTGGCTCGGTCAAGAATCTGAACTTGCAGCACTTCACGTTCCGGAGGGCGTTTACACCGTTCCCATGAATTGCCAGAGTGAAGGGGCGTTACAAATTTATGTAGAGCCGATGCAATCAGCTCCACGTGTTGTGATTGTTGGTCGCTCACCAATGGCAGTAACCCTGCAGTCACTTCTTTCAGTTTTGGATTGGAACTGCGATCTGATTGATCTTGCAGAATTCAAGCCAGAGATGGTCAACACGAAGAGTGTTGTTGTCGTTGCTACTCAAGGACATGGTGATGAAGAGGCGGCAGAAATTGCTATAGCTAAGAGTCCTGCATATCTAGGTATCGTCGCATCACGTAAGCGTGGTCAAGCAGTACTTGAATATCTTAAGGATCGTAAATTTGCAGATACTCAAATTGATCAGATCAGAATCCCCGCTGGATTGGATTTGGGGCACACAACTCACCGTGAGATGGCAGTCTCCATCTTGGCTGAGCTTGTACAACTTCGTGCAGCTGGCGTCTTTGTAGATGCTGGCTCATACGTTGGAGCAATACCTTCGGTCGCAGAGGTTATTGATTTGGTCTGTGGAATGACAGTTGCTGCAGATGTTTCAAATCGACCATTTATACATGAAGGCGTTACATATTATTTTTGTGCACCAGGTTGTCGCACAAGTTTTGAAAAAGATCCAAGCAGTTTTCTCAAAGAATCCGTTAACTAGGAGGCAAAATGCTCATCTCGCAAGCAATCGAAGTTGATCAACCGATCGATGCGGTTTGGAAATTCTTCGACAACGTTCCTCAAGTAGCGGCATGTATTCCAGGTGCCGACCTTACGAACGAAGTTGGCAAGGATCACTACGAAGGCAACGTAATCATCTCTGCTGGTCCTGTTAAGTTGGAATTCGCTGGGGCAGCAAAAGTTGTGAACCGCGACAACGCTAAGAAAGTCATTAATATCGATGCATCAGGTGCAGACCGTAAAGGTCGCGGTGAAGCGCAGGCAAAGCTCACAGCAGCGCTTAGCTCTATCCCAAGCGGTACTCAAGTTAACATCTCACTTGATCTAGTAATTTCAGGTGCAGCTGCGCAGTTTGGTCGTGGATTAGTTGCAGATGTAACTGCAGTTCTTGTTAATCAAACAGCCAACAGCATGAAGGCTCGCATGAAGGCGATCTCTTTGGGATTAGATCCAAATTCTGTCGGTGGACCAAAGGCTGCTAGCGGAATTCAGATCGGACTTAATGTTGCAAAGAACCAAATCGGACGGGTTTACACTCGTTTGGTAATGCCTTACAAGCCAGTTGCACGTCGATAACAAGTAGAACAAGAGAGAGGAAATAAAAGATGAGCTTATGGGCAATCGGGAACTTAGTTCTCTTGGTAGTCATCGTTCCGGTCCTTCTTGCGCTACTTAGCGCAGTTCTTGGACCGCTTGAACGCATCCGAGGCGCCGCTGACGATGCATTAGCTGGGGGAGTTGCACTTATCGGTGAACTCGACACCACACCAGAGTTACTTGCAGTAACGGGCAAGGTCATTGCTGATGTAGCAAATGGCGCTGTGCGTTATGCAGGTCCAGTTTCGAAGTTACTCGGATAAGGGGTTATGATGCCAACAGATGCAGTTATTACATTAATTCTTGCGGTGCTCATTATCGCAGCAGCAGCACTTGGTTTAGTCCGAGTGATCATGCACCTACGTGCAGTGACAGCAACTTTGGCGGCACTCGAGGGTGGCGTTGAAGTAATTGTTGCCAAAACATCGACCGTTGGAGCTTCGGTTGCATCAGTGAATGCAAGCTTGAAGCCTGTTCGCGATTTCGCGGAATCAATCTAAGGAGCGCTACATGGCATTTGGAATACATACCGGTTGGCTCGTTGGTTACATGATTGGCCTTGTAGTGGTCATTGTTGTTGTGGCTCTTGTGGTCCCAATCTTGATTCTCGCTGCTGATATTGGTCGACAGGCAAAGAGAATTAATACCGGCCTAGAGGGTGCTGAGCGCAATACAGGTAACCTCAAGGGTCTTAATACAACAATTGAATACGCAACATCTGTTATAAACGGCCTCAATCGGGGTCGCAAGCGGTTGGGAGGCTGAAGTACATGTCATCACAAGTTCACACACTCTGGTTATGGGCAAACATCCTTGGGGTAGTGGTTGTTGTTGTAGTTGCAGCACTTCTCACCATCCTGGTTGTTCTTGTTCGTATAATCGATAAGAGAGTCGCAGAGATTAGAAAGACGCTCACGGCTGCAAAAGCCAATACTGCTGATACACATCTCATCGATGTCACAGCTGGTGGCGTCGATGCAGTTCTTGCAGAAGGTTTAGAGCATCACTTGTTCCTCGGCCGCGTTCTAGAAAAGGTGCGTTCATGAAGGGTTTACAAATTTGGAGCGTCATCGACATTATTGCGTTGATCGCTGGACTTGCTATCTATCTATTCATCGTTGGGCGCCAACTCAAGGCGGTTGCTGACAAGTTAGAAGAAGCTGCAGATTTGGTCTGGGGGATTAAGGCTGATGCTGACATCATCGAACCAGGACTTAAGCGCATCAACGTAACCGGCAATATTGTTGCTGGCGCGCTCCCACTTCTCTATCAGATGGCTGAAGCGATCGTTGTGGGCGCAACATATGTGCCTGAAAAGGATCCTGAAGATCGTCCACCAAACTTCCCTGCAATGAGAACCCGTCGTTCTCGTCTATTTGAAGGCGTTGGCGTAAAGATTAATTAATATCGCGATTATTTGGATCGCGTGATGTTTGCAATGGGTCGGTGAATGCATTTGAGTATTCACCGATCCATTCATCATTCCAGACTTGTTCGTAATCCTCATCGTTACAACTTGGCTTATAGACAGCGAGTAGCTCTCCAACAACTTGTTCACGGTGCTTAGTTGAACCGCCTAAAATCTCATACCAAGCAATATATAAATTAAATTTATTGCCAGCTCGTGCAATCCAAGAGGCGGCGCGGGGGTGCTTAAGCGGAAAACCTTCAGTTGTTAAATCTGCGCTGTGGCTAACATAAATTGTTGAGAATTCTTGTGGCTTATTCTCGGGATCATTGAGACACATGACTGTGTAAACAGCTGCAATTTTCTGAGGAGTCCAACCAGCTAGAACGCGAGGTCCTTCAAATGGATATCCAGCAAGTGAACCTAAGCGAATCACTGGTCGAACGCATCTTCCCAGTCTTCATCTTCACTCATTGTTTCAGCTTTTAATACAGGCCATGCAGGAAGACCTGCAGTGGCAACTGCTTTGGCAAATATTTCTAGCGCCATCTCGACAGCAAAGTCGGTATTTTCAGCATCAACTAATATTTGTGCGCCGTATGAAAAAGTACCGGCACCAGAAGCAATGCCACTATAAACAGCAACAGCGTCAGCTAGAGCAACGACCTCTTCAAGTTTTACCTCGCGGTCGCCTTCGCAGTAGAGTGAAATGCTGTATTTCATAATCGCCTTTTCTAGTGAGTAGTTCGTTTACCTGATCGCTGCCAGCGTACGGCTAAATTCTTCCAGACTTTTCAGATTATGTCCTGAAACGATCTGATCAATAAAGGGGTTGGCGATCATCATGCCCATTGTGTTTGGGACATAATCTAGAACGTCACCCTTATGAGGATTCATCCAGACAATGCGGTGCGCAATTCGAGCAAGATCTTCCATGGCCTTAGCCAAGATTGCAGGGTCGCCCCTATCAAGGCCATCTGAGCAAATAACAATGATCGAGCCTCGTCCAATACGAGTGCGCCCCCAATTTTTAATGAAGATCTTTAGGCAATCACCAATTCGTGTTCCGCCATCCCAATCTAATACAGATGCCCCTGCTTCCTCCATTGCGGCATCAGGAGTTCTTTTACTTAAGAT
>CAILYP010000163.1:0-11036 GCA_903838475.1 uncultured Actinomycetes bacterium
CAAAAGGGCGTATGGAGCCGCGAAAGTAAATTGCTTTTCAACTGGCGTACCAAGAGTAGAAACCACAGTTTCTAGATTTACGGCTGCGATGTCGCTTTTCTTAAAAATCGAAGTAGCATCGCCTAGCGGATTTGCGCCTCGACTTAATGTTTTTGAAATTGGATATTCACCGTTGACATCCCCGCCAAAGGAGAGCGTCACAGTGTTCGGGGAATTGGGCGTATCTGATGAATGTGCCGCATTTGTTGGCGAAGTAAGTGCCAAGATAAGTGAAGTTATCAACAAGAAACCTCGCATCTGCACTTGCCCGTTGAACTTCACTAGGTTATTAAACCAACTCTGGAGCGGACAGGTACGCTGTCATAGTGAGCAACGATTTCAACGAGCGCGTACGTCGAGCACTGGATGCCGCCGTTGAAGCTATCGGGGGAGAGCCACGCGAAGGTCAGATTGAGATGGCCGAAGCTGTCGGCAATGCGCTCACAAATCAAAACCATTTGTTGGTGCAAGCGGGCACGGGTACCGGTAAATCACTGGCCTATCTTGTTCCAGCGCTGGTTTATGGAAAGAAAGTCCTTGTTGCCACTGCCACGATTGCCCTGCAGCGCCAACTCGTTGAACGAGATTTACCAAAAATCAAACCTGCGCTTGATAAAGAACTAGGCCGGGATATCACCTTTGCTATTTATAAAGGTGTTGGAAATTACGTATGTTTGCAAAAAATGAATGGCGCAGAAGGTGATCCTGATCTAGAGCCACTGATGGAAATAGGCGCTCTTGAGAAAGATGCCAAGCGGCTTAAGGCTTGGGCGCAATCTCCCGGTGCAACGGGGGACCGAGATGATGCTCCAGATGTCGACCGCCGCGTGTGGTTAGCAAATTCGGTATCCGGACGCGAATGTATGGGCGCAGAAGATTGTCCATTTGGAACGCAATGTTTTGCCGTTAACGCTAAAGCGAAAGCTGCGAAAGCAGATGTTGTCGTTACAAACCATACGTTGTTAGCGATTGAAATTGTGGACTCACATCCGATTTTGCCTGACCGAGACGCAGTCATATTGGATGAGGCACATGAATTTATGGATCGCACAACCCAAGCTGTGACTGAAGAATTAACAGCGGGCCGGGTAGAGCGAGCGGCTAAGATGGCGAAAAAACATATGCCCGGTAAAGCTTCAATAGCATTTGAAAAGGCAGCCGATAATTTCTATGAAGCGCTACAAGATTATGCAGAGATGCTGCGCGCTGATCCATCCAAAGCTGGTCGCATGCCAGAGGTCCCGGCGATCTTGGAATCACCAATTCGAAAAGTTAAAGAGGGCGCTGCGGCTGTAATCGCGCTGATTCAAGCAGATAGCGATGTGATTGAGGCAGACTCAATGGCAGAGCGCGCGCGGGTAAAAGGTGCAACCCAAGAAGTTTTAACAACGGCGACAAAAATGTTAAAGCCCGGACATCACCAAGTAATGTGGTTTGAGCCGACATTTTCTACGTTGTATTTAGCACCGCTTGAAGTATCGAATGTATTGCGTGAGAACTTACTGACTAAGACTCCTGTTATTGCAACTTCGGCCACATTAACTGTTGGTAAATCCTTTGATCCAATAGCTAAATCCATCGGCTTTGAAAACGGTGATGATAGTAATCTTCAACTCGAAGATGGAGATATAGATCCAGCAAACGTTGAAATGCTAGATGTTGGATCCCCATTTGATTTTGCAAAACAGGGCGCGCTATATCTTCCTCGCCATATTCCAGAGCCAGGCCGTGATGGCCCGAGCAAAGAGGCGCTGACTGAACTTGGTGAACTCATCGAGGCGGCGGGCGGCAGAACGCTGGCACTTTTTAGTTCATGGCGCGGAGTAGATGCTGCTGAAGTGCATCTGCGCAAAGTTCTAGAAGATTTGAAGTTACCAATTATTGTGCAGCGCAAAGGTGATTCGATTGGCTCACTTGTTGATCGCTTCTCTAAAGATCCATCTTCCATTTTGCTTGGCACCATCTCGCTGTGGCAAGGCATCGATGTTCCGGGGCCATCCTGCACACTCGTTGTGATTGATCGCATTCCATTTCCGCGTCCAGATGAACCCGTGATGGCTGCGCGGTCTGCTGAAGCTGATGAAGCAGGTGGAAGTGGATTTATGCAGGTATCGCTGCCTCGGGCCGCACTCTTATTGGCACAAGGAACTGGTCGCTTAATTCGAAGCTCAGAAGATCGCGGAGTAGTAGCAATTTTAGACTCGCGTATCACTACAAAGCGCTATGGGTCTTTGCTCTTGAATTCAATGCCGCCCTTTTGGCGTACCAGTGATGGCGCTGTAATCCGTGAATCACTAAAGCGCTTAGATGCCACTTTCAAAGAGCAAGGTCTTTAGTTCAGGCCACGCTTTTTCAAAACTTGGATGTAAATTTTTATCATCAACACTCTCGATAGGTACCCACTGAACTTCGATGGATTCTTCATTCATCGCATGTGTCGTAATATCATCGTGAGCATGCGCTAAAACGGTGTTGTATTCCCACAAATTGTGGTTCACCGTATGCATAGTTATTGGAGTAAAAGAGTCTGCTGCAATGCCAACTTCTTCATGAGCCTCGCGGGCAGCTGCCTCAATAATTGTTTCGTGGGAATCACGTGCGCCACCAGGTATGCCCCACGTATCACCGTTATGCACCCAAGGTGCGCGATGTTGAAGCAACACTGTGCGATTGCGAACGAGTAATAGCCCAGCGGCGCCATGAAGACCCCAATGCTTAGAGCCGCAGGTGCATTCCACCCATCCATCGCCATCCTTGTGTGCCACACCGCTAGAGTGGCATGAAATTTGCAGAAAGTGGATGTAACGCTACTTATACACAATGAAAAATAGGTGACATCTCTCGCATGAGAAGCGTTCTCTACCTTGGCGCAATGCGCAGAATTCTTGGAGTCGCAGGGGCGCTCCTACTCATTCCAGTTTCCTTCTCAATTTTTCTCAGCACCGGGCGCCATCAAGGAAGTCTCTTGGCAAATGGTCCTGCACCGCGCCCCACTGGATCGCTCGCCATCCCCGTTACCGAGAGCACCCCAGGATTGCTGTCAAACATTCCAGCTGGAGCAAATACTGCCCTCGTTACTTACGTCGATGCACTTACATTTGGATTGCACACCGGAAAGAACGTCGGCATAAACGCGATTTCTAAGCCGGGATGTGCTTGTCGGATTATTGGTGAAAGTTTTAAGGCCATTTATACAAAAGCTAATCTGATTGGCGGGGCTTACTCCTTGAAGCAGAGCACCGTGATTCGAAATACGAAATCTGCAATTACCTTGAAGGTAGTCATTCATATGTCAAACACAACCCACATCATCCGCAAAACTGGGGCACGTGAAATTTGGAAAGGTGTCGATATTCCCGCCTACTTCACCTTAGCTAAATATGGAAATAGTTGGAAAATCAAAGAGACATCGGTGAAGCTATGAGAAAGAAACCAATTTTTATTTTAGCTCTCATTATGATTCCAATTACCGGCGCTGCATCGGCCGCACCTTGTGAGAAAAAAGTTTGCGTTCAAGTCGTGACTGATCCAACAACGAATCAAATTATTATTACGGCTGTACAGAACAAGCCGGGGAGCACTACTAAACCCAAAGTGCACAAGGCCATCAAACCTTTGAATCCCAGCCAACCATTGAAACCCCGAGTGGCGTCGACATACGCACCGAAGCCTGTTATTACAAAGAAAGTGACGCCAAGACCACGGGTTGTAAGAGCCACTAAAAAACCAGTTCCAAAAGTTGCAGTTTCACTGAAGCCTAAAGTGGTCGCTGCAGTATCGCTATCAGATCGATTGACTCAATTATTGCCACAGCGAAATATTTTCTTTGCTCCAAAAATGGGCGAACTTGTTCAGGTTCCAATGTATTTCTGGACGGATGCGAGCACCAAATTTTCAACAACTTCTCTCATTCTTGGAATCACCGTTGGAGTGATGTTGACCCCAACTTTCAGTTGGAATTTCGGTGATGGATCATCATTTGTTACATCATCGCCCGGTGCTGCATATCCTGATACAACCATCGCTCACACCTATACAACAGCTGGAACTTACAAGGTTTCTCTCGCAATTTCGTGGGCAGGCACCTGGTCTGCTGAGAGCTATATCTATCCAGTTTTGGGCGGAAATATTGTGCAGAATTACAGCACAACTTTTGTAGTCCAAAGCGCACCTACTAGATTCATAAAGTAATCACACCCGTCTTTTTCCACAGCATTTATTAATTTGTCAGCAGGGTTTAGAAATTTAATGAAATCTGCGCACATGACAACACTTACATCGCCACATGATCTACTCGCAGCCCTTCCTTTTCTAGTTGGTTACCATCCCGCTGACTCTCTGGTCGTTATCGCCCTTCACGAGGAGACCATTGGGATGGCAATGAGAATTGATTACCCAGAGGATGTTGATCTGGATCAGATAGATACGCTGGCTTCACATCTTGTTCAAGAGAACGCTGATTCAGCTCTGATTGTTGCCTACGTGCCAGATAAAGTTTTTGATAGTGAATACCTACTTTCTCCGATTCGAGATGCGATTGCGCTTCGTGGAATTACCTTGCGCGAGTGTCTTGAAGTGCGTGGCGATCGGTGGCGTTCAACGATTTGCGATGATGAGCAGTGTTGCCCGCCGGAGGGCAACGCTATGCCATCACCCGAAGATTCTAGAGTCGCAGCAGAGCAGGTAGCCGAGGGTAAGCCCTTGCCCTATCAAAATGTCGAAGACCTTCGCCTTTCGATTGCGCCCATAGACCTTGATGCGACTGTGAAAATAGCGTTAGAGGTGGCACTTGATGCAGTTGAGGGAATTGATTATGAAAGTGATGAGTCCGTGGCATTACAACGAGAAGGCGCTCTTGCGGTTAACAAACTTGCTGAAGAATTTGCTGAGAATGGAATTAGTACTGATCAAGAGCTGATTGCGCTGGTTCTTGTTCGGCTACATGATCTACAAGTGCGTGATTATGCAATTGGAATAGCCAGTGATGAAAATCGAGATGATTTGTGGGATATGTGGCGATGGTTATTGCGCATGGCTCCTGCTGGTTATGTTGCACCCGTAGCCACTCTCTTTGCTGTTATAAGTTATGAGAGAGGTGATGGCGCACTAGCTCAGCGCGCCCTAGACAGAGCCTTTGAAGATGATGCGCAATACGGCCTTGCAAAACTTTTGCGGCGCTCATTCTCGGCAGGTTGGCCGCCAGCCTCCTTCGCTCAGATGAGGGATGAATTACATCCTAAAGTCTGTATGAAGCTATTCGGTGAGGAGTAGGCTTCGGCAGTCCTGTTTCAGTGTAGATACATGTCGAGAGGTTTGACGCCGTGATTGTTGGAATTCCAAAAGAAGTTAAGAACAACGAGTTTCGCGTTAGTACAACACCTGCCGGAGTCCATGCGCTAGCAGCCAATCACTCAGTGCTCGTCGAAAAAGGTGCCGGACTTGGTTCGGCAATTACCGATGAAGAATATGTAAAAGCTGGCGCAACGATTATTGATAACCCAGATGATCTTTGGGCTAAGGCTGACATGATCATCAAAGTAAAAGAACCTATCGCGTCGGAATATCACAGAATGCGCCGCGGACAGATTCTTTTCACTTTCCTACACCTTGCAGCTTCCCGAGAGTGCACAGATGCGCTAATTAAAAGTGGAACAACTGCAATTGCCTATGAAACTGTTGAATTTAATGGCGGACTTCCACTTCTTGCCCCAATGTCGGAAGTTGCAGGACGTATGTCAATACAAGTTGGGGCAACAGCCCTAGAGCGTCCTAATGGTGGGCGCGGAGTATTGCTGGGTGGAGTACCAGGAGTAGCTCCCGGAAAAGTTGTGATTCTAGGAGGCGGGAGCGTTGGCGTATCAGCTGCGGCAATGGCTATTGGCCTTCGCGCCGATGTGACGCTGCTTGATATTAATCTCAAGCGTTTAGTTGAGATTGATGAGATATTCCACGGTCAAGTAAAAACTATTGCATCCTCTGCTTACGCAATCGAGCAATATTGCCTTGAAGCTGATTTAGTAGTTGGTGGTGTCCTAGTACATGGCGCAGCAGCTCCAAAATTAGTTACTGACAAGATAGTGTCACAAATGAAACCTGGAAGTGTTCTGGTCGATGTTGCTATCGATCAAGGTGGATGCTTTGAAGGATCAAAGCCAACGACTCATTCAGATCCAACTTTTGCGGTACATAATTCACTTTACTATTGCGTTGCCAATATGCCTGGCGCTGTTCCTGCAACGTCGACTGCGGCGCTTTCCAATGCAACTCTCAAGTATTCCCTCGCATTGGCTAATAAAGGCTGGGAAAAGGCGCTTGCTGATGATTCAGGATTTGCACTTGGCCTTAACGTTCATGAAGGAAAGATTATGTATTCAGCGGTTGCTCAGGCACACGGTTTATAACGTTTCGTTAGCAAGTTTCACCCCGTTGCGTCCTTGACTTAACCTCCCTTCAAGTGGAGTATCTAGTCCGTTGTAACCCTCATTACATCCGCCGGATATCTATCTGGCACCTATGAAGAAGGAGTGTGAACTGTCTTGAAACTCAGTCTCTTCTCAAAGAAGAAGCTCGGTGCTGGACTTGTAGCTCTATCAACAGCTGCAACAATGCTTATGTACGCAGCAGCCCCAGCCCACGCAACGAGCGATACATTGATTGTCGGAATGTCTGCAGATCTTGATTACCTAGATCCTGCAAAGACCATGGACAACGCACAATGGAAAATTACTTATCCATGTTATGAACGCCTGGTCGAGTACAACGGTGCTAAAACCGATGTCGTTCCAGGATTAGCAACAAAGTGGAAAGTCTCTGCAGATCAGAAGACTTACACATTTACTCTTGCTTCAGGCCATAAGTTCGCAGACGGTACAGAAGTTACTGCTGCAGCTGTGAAGTATTCATTTGACCGTATGATGAAACTTGCTGCAGGTCCTGATGCCAGCTTTGACCAACTCACTGCAACCAATGCAGTAAATGCAACAACTGTTGAATTTGTCTTGAAGGCGATTTCACCACAGTTCGTTTACGCACTTGCAGGTAACTACGGTGGCATCGTTAACCCAGCCGCCGAAGCTAAGGGTGGAGAAACTTATCTTGCTAGCCACACAATGGGTTCTGGTGCATACCAGCTGACTGAATGGGTAAAGGGTCAGTACATCAAGCTTGGTCTTAACCCTAGCTATAAGGGAACTACTCCTTCTATCAAGACTGCTATTTTCAAGATTGTTGGCGATGCATCTGCTCAACGTCTACAACTCGAAAAGGGCGACATTGATATTGCCGAAGGAATTCCAACTGATCAATTGGCAGCTGTTGGCGCAACATCAGGTTTAACTGTTGTTAATAAGCCATCGCTCACAGTTGATTACATGTACATCAACAATTCAAAGGGTAAGGAAGTTCTCAAGAGCGTAGCGGTGCGTCAAGCGCTGAGCTATGCAGTTGATTACACCGGACTCATCAAGGTTGCAGCCGCTGGATTTGGAACACAAATGCGCGGACCAATTGCAACTGGCATGTGGGGACAAGATAAGTATGCGTTTCAATACAAGTACGACCCAGCAAAGGCAAAGCGTTTACTTGTATTAGCTGGCGTTAAGAATTTGACGTTGGATCTTATTTATTCAGCTCGTAAGCCTTGGTGGGCTGCAGAAGCCCAATATATTCAGGCTTCTGCTGCAAAGGCTGGAATCAAAATCAACCTCAAGCTCACTGACTATGCGCAAGCTCGTCAGTTGATGTTTGCGGGTAATTTTGATCTCGCCCTTGGTGTGTGGTCTCCTGACTATGCAGATCCACTTATGTTCACGAATCTTTGGTTTGATTCAGCGAACTTTGGTGCTTCAGGCAACCGTTCCTTCTATAACAATCCTGCAGTAGATTCATTGCTACGTAGTGCGCTTGCAACAACAAACCAAGCAACTCGTACGGCTATCTACAAGAAGGTGCAAGACACTGTTATCAAAGAAGCAGCATACGTATACATGTATCAGAAGAATTACTTGTTACCTATGCGTTCAAGTGTCACTGGATTTGTGTTCAATCCAATGCTTGAGCAGATTTACAACATCTCGACCATGTCAAAGGCATAGTAGAGAAGCATTAATCAAGTAGTACTGAACCCGGCTTTGTATTCGCAAAGCCGGGTTTCACTTTGAAAAAGTTAGGCAAGTTAGGCAAGTTAGGGGATTAAGAGTGCTTTTGTTACTGCGTCGCAGATTTGCGATGCTGTTCTTGGTTTTATTCGGCGTGACTGTCGTGACCTTTGTGCTCTCTCATCTCATTCCTGGTGATCCAGCCGTCGCAATAGCAGGGCCGCACCCAACTCCAGAACTCTTGGACCGCATCCGTGTCCAATATGGACTCAATAAGCCGCTCTACGCACAATATTTGATTTATATGCGAGATCTTCTGCATGGTAACTTAGGAATTTCTATTAGAGACCAGATGCCGGTTCGTAATGATTTATTTCAATTTTTCCCCGCTACATTGGAATTAGTATTGATTGCTTTTCTTTTTGCAATTGTTTTAGGAGTGCCGCTTGGCGCATACGCCGCGTTGAAGAAAGACAAGTTTGCAGATTACATCATACGTATTTTTGCAATCGCAGGGGTATCTATCCCACTTTTCTGGGGTGGCCTAGTAATGATTCTTGTTTTTTATGCGAAATTAGATTGGTTCCCATCTTCCGGTCGATTAGCGATTGAATTAAATCAACCGCCACGAGTTACGGGATTTTTTACAATCGACTCGTTGATTAAAGGCGACTTTCCAGCTTTTGGAAGCGCACTCCAACACATCGCTCTTCCTGCTCTGGCATTGGGCTATGTTCAGTTGGCTTTCATAGTTCGCCAAGTCCGGTCGAGTATGCTCGAGGCTCTTTCACAGGATTATTACCTCACCGGACGGGCCAATGGCTTGTCCGAACGCTTTCTTGTTGTGCGTTATGCCCTTCGCAACGCTCTCATTCCATCTATCACAATCATCGGGCTCTCCTTTGGCTCTCTCCTAGGTGGCGCCGTTGTAACTGAAACTATTTTTGGATGGCCGGGTATGGGTAAGTATGTAACTGATTCCATTCTTTCGCGAGATTTTCCTGCCATTATGGGCTTTACGGTGGTTATTGCATTTGCCTATGTGCTCATCAATTTGATTGTGGATTTACTGGTCTACGCACTCGATCCGGAGACCCGCCGATGATTATCTTCCGTAAAACTTCAGCAATGCTTGGGAAATTGACACGTAATCGTTTTAATCTTATTGCTGTCATCACACTTGCGATTATCTTTGTTGTTGGTGCAATTGGTCCTTTCCTTACACGCTTCTCACCGCTTGATACAAACGCCGAGAAGCGTCTGCTCTCCCCAAGTGGAACTCATTTCTTTGGAACCGATGAACTGGGACGAGATATTTTTACTCGCATTATTTACGGCACACGAATCTCCGTTGGAATCGCGCTCATTTCAATCTTGGTTGCCGCACTGATCGGGACATTTATTGGTGCGTTTTCTGGGTTTGTGGGCCGCTGGCTGGACCAATTCATTATGCGCAGTACAGATGTGCTGCTTGCATTCCCCACGTTGGTCTTGGCACTTGCTTTAGCAGCTGCGCTCGGTGCAAGCATGGTGAATGCTGCAATAGCTATCGCAATCGTGAAAATACCGGTCTATATACGTTTAGCCCGAAACCAAGCACTCTCCATCTCCGAAAGATTGTATGTAAAATCGTCCCGAACAAACGGACTCAAGACTTTTTGGATTGTACGCAAACATATTGTGCCTAATCTCATTACACCGATTATCGTTCAAGTCAGTTTGGACATCGGGGATGCAATTTTGTTAATTGCGACGCTTGGCTTTCTTGGACTAGGCGCTCAGGCTCCAACTCCTGAATGGGGTGCCATGATAAGTACTGGGTGGAATTACCTGATCAATCAATGGTGGTACCCAACATTTACCGGTGCGGCAATTTTTATTGCCGTTATGGCATTTAATATTCTAGGCGACGCTATGCGCGATCTCTTCGATCCAAAGGTGGCGCAATAATGAGCAAAAACATAGTAAGCGTTAAGGATCTTTCTCTTTCATTTTCTATGTCTAGCGGTGATGTTCAAGTCCTTAATCACATCTCTCTTGAAATTAATGCTGGAGAAATTGTAGGACTGGTTGGAGAATCTGGTTCTGGTAAGTCTGTGACTGCTCTGGCACTTTCCAAGCTACTACCAACAGATATCACCCGGTTTACGTCCGGTTCCATAGAAGTCCAAGGGATGGATGTTCTTAAATCCAAGGAATCAGAAATTGCAAAAGTAAGAGGAAATTCAATAGGTTTTGTTTTTCAAGAACCCATGACTGCGCTAAATCCGACAATGAAAATCGGTAATCAGCTCTTCCACGTTATTCGTCGACATTCAAAGGTAGATAAAGAGCAAGCCCGTGTGAGAGTCCAAGAGATATTAAATGAAGTAATGATTTCTAATCCCGAAATCGTGGCCGAGCAATATCCCTTCCAGCTCAGCGGTGGAATGCGACAGCGTGTGGTCATTGCAATGGCAATGAGCGCCAATCCGGCTTTATTAATTGCCGATGAGCCGACTACGGCGTTGGACGTTACTGTTCAAGCAGAGATACTTGCCTTGATAACAAAATTAGCCCGTATTCATAACACCGCCGTTCTCCTTATTTCACATGACCTTGCTGTCATTGCATCGACTTGTTCACGAGTGTCTGTCTTGTACGCAGGAGAAGTTGTTGAATCGGGTGCTGTTGAAGTTGTACTCAAAGACCCAGCGCACCCATACACTCAGGCGCTCATTCGTTCCTTACCTGATATTGCCGCCAGAGATTCACAACTTGAAACAATTCCAGGTGAATTTCCGGATCTTCGCAACCCCCCTACGGGTTGTATTTACGCACCACGTTGTTCAAAACGAGTCTCGGCTTGTGATGTGCAACCAACACTTGAGCTAGTTAAGTCAATTGCGGGAATCCATCAGA
>CAILYP010000164.1:0-19441 GCA_903838475.1 uncultured Actinomycetes bacterium
GAAGTTTTGCCTCACGAGATATGGCTCTGCTTCTGATTGTTTGGCTATCAGCAATTATCTTGCTTATCTGCATGAGCTTCATACAACGAACAAGCTGGGCTCGTGTTTTGCGAGCAACCCGCGAGGATGATGATGTGCCTGCCTCGCTTGGAAAAAATGTATTTCTATTCCGTCTTTCCGCTGTAATTCTAGGGTCAGTAGTGGGTGGAATCGCTGGTATTTATTGGGCACTTGAATTCTCTATTCTCGATCCGGCTGATTTCCAAACCATTGTTACTTTCTTTGCATGGATGGTAATTATTCTTGGTGGTGCGACTCGAGTAAAAGGTGTTCCACTCGGGGCCCTCTTTTTCGGATTTCTTTATGCCGGAACGCGCTTTTTCCAATTTCCTCCGTTCACTTGGTTTGATTCGGTGCAACGTGCATACCTGCGCATCATGATTATTGGCTTCGTCTTGATTTTCCTCATGCTTAAGCGCCCACAAGGTATTTTTGGTAAGAGAGCGGAGATGGTGCTCGAGTAAATGGAAAATATACTTGAAGTAAAGAGCGTCTCGAAATCTTTCTCTGGCGTGCGAGCATGCGAGAACGCTTCTCTCTCTATTAAGCGTGGCAGCGTTACATCCATTATCGGACCAAATGGCGCGGGTAAAACTTCGCTCTTTAATCTTATTAGTGGTGCCATCAGCCCCGACTCTGGCTCAATACTTTTTAATGAGGTAGAAATTGCTAAGAAGCACCCACATCAAATTGCCCGGCTTGGACTTGTGCGAACTTTCCAGGGAGCTAAAGTAATTCGGCGGCTTAGCGTGATGGAAAATATTCTCCTTGCTGCGCAACACAATCCTGGTGACCATCTCTGGCGAGTAGTAACTCCTCGAGTACGTAAACGATTTGAAGATGAAGCCCGGGAACGAGCTTTGGAACTGCTCAAACAAGTTGGCTTAACTTCTTTTGTAGATTCCTACGCCGGAATCCTCTCTGGTGGACAACGTAAGCTCTTGGATCTGGCGCGAGCAATGATGGCCCAACCAACGATGCTGCTGCTTGATGAGCCATTCGCTGGCGTGAATCCTGCGCTAGTTGAGAAGTTGGTGGAAGTCCTACAGTCTCTCAAAGCGAAGCACGATTTAACTTTTCTCCTAGTTGAGCATGATCTAGAAACAGTTATGAATATATCTGATGAGGTCTATGTGATGGCGCAAGGAACTGTTATTGCTTCTGGTTTACCGAATTCCATTTATGACAATGAAGTTGTTATTGATGCCTACCTTGGAACTCGCAGAAAGAGTAACTAATGACCACCCCAGTTTTTGAACTTAAGAGCGTCTCTGCGGGATATGGGGATGTGCAAATTCTGACAGATGTGTCCATTCAAGTACCTGCAAATTCAATCGTAACCATCGTCGGCCCAAACGGCGCGGGGAAATCTACTATTCTTAAATCAATCTATGGAATCGCAAAAGTTACATCAGGAGAGATTAATCTTCATAAACTTAGTGGTGAGTCGATTGATGTTCGCGCGACTAAGCCCCATCATTTGGCTGACATTGGTATCGCGTACGTGCCGCAAATTGATAATATTTTTCCAACGCTTACCGTTGATGAGAATCTCGATGTTGGCTATAAGCACAATGGTGGAACACCTTTGCAAGAGCGCAAAGAGAAGTTGTATAAGCAGTATCCCGATTTAGTGATTCGCAAAAAAGATAGAGCAGGAACGCTCTCCGGTGGTCAGCGACAAATGCTTGCACTTGCTAGAGCACTTATGTCTGGTCCAGATATTCTGCTTCTTGATGAACCTTCAGCGGGGTTGGCACCAGCTCTCGTCGATCAACTCTTTGATGAACTTGTGCGCATCAACGAAACTGGCGCCACCATCCTGATGGTTGAACAAAATGCTCGAAGAGCCCTTGAAATTTCCTCTTACGGATATGTTTTGGATATGGGCAAGAATCGTCATGAGGGGCCAGGCAAGGCGCTAGCCGTGGATCCAGAGATTGTGGGTATCTACTTCGGTAAGCGCTGACCCGCGGAAGTGAGCGTGTTTTCTTCTGCGTTCTTTGCGGTCGTAAAAAAGTGACCAGATTGTGATAAATAATTATGGACAGCGAGTGCCACCTCTCTACTACTCTAAGGCTCAACCCGCCCTCTTGGGGCGAATTACAGGCTTAAGAGAAATTAGGAGAAATATGAAGAAGCGTGGATTACTCGTTGCCATTACTTCGACCCTTGCGGCTGGAGCACTATTAGGCACTTCCGTTGGCGCATCTGCAGCTGGCGGCGTTGATATGAAAGTTGGAATTGTTCTTCCATTGACCGGCCAACTTGCAACATATGGCCCTCCAATGGCTAAGGCAGCTGCACTTGGTGTGCAGCAAGTCAATGATGCAATGCAAGCAGCTGGTGTTGCTGGTTCTTGCACAGTCGCTGGCACTGAAGATGATCAAGCAACTCCTGCAACATCTGTAGAAGCTGCAAAGAAGCTCGTTGATTCAAACGGTGCAAACGCACTTGTTGGTCCAATGACTTCTGGAACTACTCTTGCAGCAGCAGCTGCAGTTGGTATTCCTAACAGCATCATCATCATGAGTCCTGCTGCATCATCCCCAGCACTTTCAACACTTGGCGATGGAGATACACTTTTCCGTAACTATCCATCAGATGCACTACAAGCAAAAGCTGTTGTACTCGCAATGAGCAAGGCATTTGGAAAGAAAGCCCTTGTAAACGTTGGAGCACGTAACGACGCATTTGGTAGCGCGCTTTCTGGCGTATTCCAAACTGCTTGGAAGGCTAATGGCGGAAAGATCGGAACTTCAGTTCTTTACGATCCAAACTCTGCAACATTTGATTCAGATGCAGCAAAGATTGTTTCAGGAAAGCCAGCAGCTTGGTTCATCGTTGACTTCGAAGAAACCTTCGCAAAGGTTGCACCTGCTCTTGTTCGCACAAAGAAGTGGGATCAGAAGCGCACATTCATGACAGAGTCATTCAACAACGCTAACTCAATCAAGATTGTTGGAGCTAAGTACATGAACGGTATTCGTGGAACTGCAGCAGCAGCTTCAGGAACTGCAACAACTGCGTGGAAGGCTGCTTTTGAGGCAACCGTTCCATCAACTTCACAGACATTCGTAGATCCAGCAGCTTATGATGCTGCAGTTCTCGAGTGCTTGGCATCAATCTATGCAAAGAGCACTAAAGCAGCAGACCTTGCAAAGGGTCTACGTGCCGTCGGTGGTCCAGCTGGTGCCAAGATTTCATGGCAGCATCTTGATCAAGCTGTAAAGGCTGCAGCTGCAGGTACTAAGTTCTCTTACCGAGGCGCTTGGTCCGAGACTGATTTCGATGCTAACGGTGACGTTGGTTCAGGAACATTCGATGTCTACAAGGTCATCAATGGACAACCTGTATCAGATCCAAAGGCTCAAGTTCACTACAAGGGCTAATCCCTAACTAGTTAACTAGAAAAAGCCCCGCCGAAAGGTGGGGCTTTTTTCATCCCATCACAGAATGAGTATTAAGTGAGTTATATGGCCGCTTCCGAGAGAACGCTCCGAGGTTAATTTCATTCTTTGTATGTTCTCCGATAAAAATTAGTGGATCTTCATCGTGATTATGTCCAGCTTCTATATGTGAAATTAAGAAAGCCATCAGCTGGCCAACTGCCGGAGCATTTTTAAATTGGTTCCCACTCGTTCCAACTGCAACATAAAAGCCCGCGATAGAAGTTCTATCATAAATAGGTGTCCAGTCTGCAGCAACGTCATATACGCCAACAATTCCCATAGGGGCATGTGGAATTTGCAACGCCGGCAACCTACGTGCCGCTCTTGTTACTTGTGCCTCAAACCTTTCAGCAGTTCTATTCATATTCACTAGATCAACATCCTCAACCCACTCAAGTGGGTCACACTCCGGTTCGGTGCCGCCAACTAAAAGTGAGCCATTGGAAGTCGGGCGCATATAAGTTCCTAGGTCGACATCTCCGATGATTGGTCCCGGCAATAGCCCGCGAGGTGTATCGACTTGGTGAACTTCTTGACGCATAGGCCTGAGAGAAATAGTGAAATCATCGCCGACGCCGGCTAACTCATTAACTTTGGCGGACCAAGGCCCACAAGCATTTATAACAACATCAGCTTCTTCGTATTCTCCATTAACCCACAGGCCATTAATGTGTCCATCGGCGATATCAAACTTAGTAACTTCTGATTTGAATCTAAACACAACCCCTAATGTGGCAGCTGCTGCCGCAAGATTTTCCGCAGCTAATTTCGGATCATCGATATATCCGCCATTAGGTGTGTAGATGGCTCCTAACTTTGAAGTTGCTTCGCGATAAAAAGCTTCATCATTAATAGATTTCGGTGGCCAATATGAACCACTATCAAGGTATGTGGCGTTTGCTTCAAGATCAGTGCTACTCCACCTTTCAAACGGGATACCCGCTGCGCGAAAATGCGCTTGAGTTCCTTCAATCGACATTACAGGAACATCCAACATGATGACGCCAACATCATGCAGTTGTGTGTATGCGGGCAGATCAATCCCTAAATGTTCTCGCCAATTTTTCCAGCAATGAAAAGCCTCCCAAGCAAGTGCGACCGAATCAAAAGTTGAGTAATTAAATCGAACTACAGCGCTGGATGCACTTGTTGAACCCGTTCCAACTCCTGCGCCTTTATCAAGAACGAGGACGTCATACCCAGATCTCGCTAGCTCTAGGGCAATGGATGCACCGATAACCCCGGCACCAATGACGATTGCTTTTGGCATTCGTAGAGAATACCTCTTTAGGAGTCAGTTTAACCTTCAATGAAGTTCATCCACCCTTAGTCTGCGAGCGAAAAATTCCCAGAGGGACAGCGTGAGGAGTATTAGTGAAAAGCCAAAGAGCAGATCTTCCACTGGGGCGCCAGCCAAACGTCGACCAATTATTTCTGATCCCGAGTACATGACGATTTTATTAGATGTAAGCCACCAATTTGTAAGCAACTGAAAAGGCAAGATAAGGGCATAAGTTATCCAAAATATACCAAGCGTTATCATCTTTGATCTGACAATAAAGAGGTCAAGAAGTACTGCAACAATGACGGCATCTAATGCAATATCAGAGTAAATCATTTGAGTCCTTTCCTGGCACTTCCCACCCCGTGAGTTTAAGCAGAGCTAAGTAGGTAAGCACGCCCATCAAAGGAACAATGACAAAGAAAAGAATCTCTTCTATTGGCAAGCGAGAGAAAAAATTAATCCCAATAATCTGGTTTCCATCGAAGTACCAACTCTTCTTAAAAATTGCCCAGATATCCCAGGCTAAGTACACAACGATAATTACTGCATCCATTAAGAGAAATTGCTTTAATTTTTTTGTAATACCCAACTTGAATCCGACATTAACTCCAATAGCGCATATCCCAATAAAGGCCAGGACGAAAAGGTAATGAAAATGGGCCACGCCTAATCTTCCCCCACATTCTCACAAATTCACATAACCTTGCCCTATGAGTGATGCACTTTCTCAGGTCTACCGTTGGGCACAACGCTTTTCTCGGAGCGCGGCGGGCGGTGCCATTCTATTATTCGCCATTCTCGAAATATTTGATCTCACTCTTTCTATTTCAGTTCAAGTGACAATCGCCTTAATCGCATTAATTTTAGGAATCCCTCACGGAGCCATTGACCATCTCATTACTCTTCCGCAAGAGCGTAAATCTAAGTTCATCACTTTTATTCTCATCTATGTATTTATCGCGATTGTGGCCGGAGTTGGGATTGCGCATTGGAACCGAATTGGCTTCCAACTAGTCATACTTATGAGCTCACTTCACTTCGGTTTTGGGGATGCGGCGTATTCAAATGAGTGGAAGGATTCGGAAGGCTCGAAAAGAGAACCTTTTTGGGTCGTCCTCACATATGCCCTTCCTGCTGGGTTTCTGCCGGTGATATTGCCACTTACAGATAACCGCGCTTTAACTGCTCTTAATAGAATTAATCCAGCGATCTCACATTGGTCCGGCTCCTTCACTATGATTTTTAGAAATACGACTTTGACGCTAGCGATAATCTGCTGCCTGGTATTAGCTTTTACAAAAAAATTCCACTTAGCAATTGATCTAGTATTTTTAGCTGCTTTATCTTTAATAGCCCCACCTTTAATTACCTTCGCTATTTACTTCGGATGTTGGCATGCAATTAGGCACACGGCGCGACTAGTTCCGAAACTACCTAAAGCAATGTTGCAGATTGAAAATGGATCTCGAGGTGCCGCTATTCGCGCGGCCGTTATTCCCGGCCTTTATGCGGTCGTTGGAACTTTGGGACTTTCAACGTTTTTCTTGTTAAGTGGGCCCCGGAGCCTCTCTTATGGACTTCTATGGAGCACCCTAGTTATCGTATGGTCGCTCACAGTTCCCCATATGATTGCAACGGCCAGATTCGATTTTGGTTCCTTCGGAAAGCGCTAATCCTCTAAAAAACTCCCTTTTTTTACGCGGCAGAGGACGGAAAATTCTGAATATTCCCTGGGTTTAGACTGGTAAAAACGCTCTTTATTCCTCAAAATTATCCTGAAGAACCTTCCTCCGAGAAATCTCGGGTACCCAGGAAGTAAGACTAAAAAACACACACGGAGGAAAATACATGCTTCAACTTTCCAACGGTCAATGGAGTTCGCTCTATAACATCTTCTCCTTTGGCCTGATCTCAATGCTTGCCTGCACCGTTTACACACTTGTAGGTCAAGCTCGTGTATTAGCAAAGTACAGAACCGCTTTGATCATGTCATCAATGGTGACATTCATTGCTGGATACCACTATTTCCGTATCTTTAATTCATTCAATGACTCATCAAAAGCTGGCGCTGTAACTGTTGGAACTCAACAGGGTGCCTTCAATGAGGCTTACCGTTACGTTGACTGGATTCTTACAGTACCTCTACTTCTAGCTGAGGTTGTTGCTGTTCTAGCACTAGCGAAAGAGCTTTCAAAGTCATTGATGGGTCGCTTGATCCCAGCATCAGCTGCAATGATCATTCTTGGTTACCCAGGAGAAATTTCAAGCAGCAACTCAACAAAGATTCTTTGGGGTGTGCTTTCAACTCTTCCATTCATTTACATCCTGTATGTATTGTTTGTTGAGCTTGGTAAGTCATTGGATCGCCAACCTGCAGGAGTCGCTGCAACAATTGGCCGTCTACGTTTGCTACTTATTGCAACGTGGGGCGTATACCCAATCTCGTACTTAATTCCAATCCTTGTTAAGAACCCATCAGCATCACAAATGGCATCATTGTTTACAGATCGCCAAATTGGATACACAATTGCTGACGTTCTTGCAAAGTGCGTATTCGGTATCACAATCTTCAGAATCGCACGTATGAAGTCTGCTGCAGAAGGTATGGCAGATACTCACTAATAAGTTATAAATAAAGCGGGGAGGCAGAACATTGCCTTCCCGCTTTCTTATTTTAAAGAACTAAGAGAGACTGCTTCCATGGATAGCAATAAGAATAATTACCGCATGTGGGCCTATGCCATGATCGCTACAGGTCTTATCAACTGGGATTACCAACGAGCCCAACCCAATGTATTTATCCATAGTCTATTTGTGATTATTCCTGGCGCTATTTTGCTAGCCGCTACGTTTTCTAAATCATTAACGGCGTACTTAAATAAGCCGTCAGCAAAATATATCTGTGGCCTTATTGGAATAGCTGCGCTGGCATACGCATTTATTAATTAGCAAAGTTTGATACGGCAGCATTGAACTGCCCTTCAAGCTAACCTTCTTTAAGTAGACCTACTTAGTGATATGAAATGTATGCGTCCAGCTGCCGTCGGTATGCTGAACAGATTCAACCCAACCTCGTGCCCCAGCATATTTACCCGAGCCACCAACTACCGGCCTAATTGTTTTCTGGCCGATGGAAAGAGTTGGTGAAGTGATGTTATACAAAGCGCTTCCGCCTATAACTAATTGATCTGATTGACTCCCAATACTGACCGTTAAAGCCGCGATGCGAACTTCCATGCCTTCGGCAGGCTGGTTGCTACCCGTCACGGTTAAAGTTCCAGTGAGGTAACCTGATGGAGAAGATGTCAGAGGGATGTAGAAAGCGAGCACATCGCCCATGCTCGGACCAGGATTTCCTAAATCAATTCGCTGACTATTTGTTGCATCAACTTTGCCGTGTGTAACTTTGATTATCTGGCTGAAAGGGTTCTTTGGCGCCTTCGCTGCACTACTAGAGGCTGTCGATCCAATTACTAGTGCTACAGCTAAAGCCAATATGGGAAACAATTTACGCGAGTTGGTAGTTTTCATCTTTTGCATAGTACTCATAGTTTCTTCACCGTATTTTCTACTCCACTTGCGCCAATGTTCACTACTAAAATTCTTAAAACTCCGGTTCCAATGTTTTTTCCATTATGAAAAACTCCGGTAGCCTCCATAATTGATTCTCCGGCCTTGTAGATGTTCACAACGCCCCCGTCATAACTGACCTGGACAGTGCCTTCAAGAATATATGCATACATAGGTGCATCGTGACGGTGCCAACCTGTTTCCTCACCTGGAAGCAGAGTTACGACAGCCGAAGATACTTGTGCCGGTCCAGATGTTGGATAAAGCAGTGGTTGATTTAGAATTGTTTGCTCCGCTTTAGAAAGTAAAACTTTAACTCCACTTACCGGGGCGGCCGCTGGTGGGGCTACTTTTGCCCAAAGCTTTTTTTGACCTGATTTCTTACAAACCAGTACCTGATCAGCAGTAGTCCTAGTATCGCCAATTTTGGCGCATGACGATCCAACTTTGATTGCTCCATGGGCTGGCTGCATTGCGAGAAGTAAAACTGCGGATAGGGCAACGACTGGAAATAGCGTTTTTCTCATAACAATGAATTTTATAGAGATGCCAGGCTAAGAGCGTTAGACGCGCATTCAATTATGGTCATTTAATTTGTAACCCAAAAACCAAATTTCCATGCAATCTTTAAGGCACGAACACAACTGATTTGTGCCCCGAGTGGGGGTCGAACCCACACTTGGAGGATTTTAAGTCCTCTGCCTCTGCCATTGGGCTATCGGGGCGCTCTGAAATTCAACGGAAGTCGAAATTTTGAGCGTGTTGCGAAGCCTACTAGAGAAATTCTTGAACGCTTCCATCTTCTGCTGGCGCTAGCCTTGGCCCATGAGCAAAGAGACTTTGACGGCATATAAGCAGGCAGGCTTGGATTTATTGGCATCAGTTGAAGGTTTATCAGATGCACAACTTCACGCGGCTCCCGAGGGCGAATGGTCTATCGCTTACATCGTCCACCACCTATTTGATGCAGAGACTTACTTTGCCACTCGCTATATGAATATTTTGATTTACGAGAACCCAGCAATTATTCCTTTTGATGAGGAGAAGCTACCGGCGGCACTTGCATACGAAAATCGAAGTGTTTCTGCATCACTTCAAGGCTTAGCGGGAATTCATATAGTCATGGAAGATCTTCTCTCGCACATCAGTGATGAGAAGTGGAATAGAACTGGAAACCATCCTGAACTTGGCGCAGTCACTCTTACTCAAGTTCTGGCAAAGCAGACTGGCCATCTTGCAGAACACGTGCAGCAAATCAAAAAGTTGATTGCTTAGGCGCTCTTCTTAACCTTTGCAATAGCATCGTTCAACATCTTCTCCGTTAACTTACCGGTAAAGGTGTTTTGCTGGCTCGGATGATACGAGCCAAACATTTTGCACTTCTTGCCTTTGTTATCGGTGAAATTGAATGAAGCACCATGGCTAAATTTTGGTCTCGTCGAAGGCATGGCACATCCAAGTAATTTCAAGGCGTTAAATGTTGAGTTCCACGCAAGTGAACCAAGGGCGAGAAAGCTCTGAGCGGTGGGTAGCAATAGTTCAATCTCTTTGGTAAACCAATTTGAACACTCGTGCTTCTCTTCTGTGCTTGGCTTATTATCAGGAGGTGCGCAGTGAACGGCACAAGTAATTCTTACGCCAAACAACTCCTGACCATCATTAATCGATGTGCTCGTAGGAATCTTTGCTAACCCGTTTTTATACAGGGCCTTATAAAGCCAATCCCCTGAACTGTCACCAGTAAATATTCTTCCCGTGCGATTTGCTCCGTGAGCACCTGGAGCTAAACCAACCAGGACGATCTTGGCATTACTAGGGCCGAAACCTGGAACAGGTTTTCCCCAGTAAGTTTCATTTTGGTAGGACTTACGTTTCGTAATTGCAACATCCTCGCGCCACTCAACTAAACGTGGGCAATTAGTACATTTGATGAGGGCTTTATCTAGCAGCGGCAACGATTTAAATTGCAAGGCCCCAAGCCATTCCATCCAAAATATCTGACTCTGAGGCTACAAATTCTAAAGCTCCGGTGAGTTTCATGACTCGGGAAAGAACAAGGGCTCCTGAAGTAATAACATCAACGCGACCTGGGTGCATATAACCAAGTGCTGAAATTTGCTCACGATTCATCGATTGAAACATATGAGCTACTTCATGAACTTTCGCTGCAGAAATATGTGAGAGGTGAATCGCGTAACGATCATAAGTAGCAAGGTTTAGCGCTGCAGCTGCGACAGTGGTTGCTGTTCCTGCAACGGCGACCAGAGTTTGAGCTTGTGAAAACGGCACAGTTAATCCGGCATCTTTAATTGCTTCATCAATATCAATGGTGGCAGCAGCTAATTGTTCTAATGAAGGTGGTTGATGAGTCAGGTGGCGCTCTGACATTCGCACACAGCCAATGTTGACACTCTTAGCGTTTTCTACACCCGAAGTCCCTAGGACAAACTCGGTAGAGCCTCCCCCGATATCAACGACTAGGAAGGGTCCATCAGCTGGCAGCAATTCCTTAGTGGCACCCATGAAAGAGAGCGCCGCTTCTTCGGTACCAGGAATCACCTCTGGTTCAATTCCAAGAATCTCTCGAACTCCATCAATAAATAGATGCCGATTACTTGCATCACGTGTGGCACTCGTGGCGCAGAAGCGAATACGTTCAACGCCTTTGGCTGCAATCACTTCTGCAAATTTTTTCGTAGCAAGTAGCGTGCGCGAAATAGCATCTGGATCAAATTGGCCTGTTTTATCTACCCCTTGACCTAATCGGACAATTTCCATGTCACGTGAGACTTCGCGAAAGTTACTTCCGCTTACATCTGCGATTAATAGTCGAATAGAATTGGTACCGCAATCAATAGCCGCTACTCGCATGGATTCTCCAACCACCATTGAGGGAGCGCGGCAAGCGCTTCATCTCCGAATGGATTGATATCAGGGCCTGCTCCAAGAGAATGAGCAACGAGTGAATGTAAGCACTTCACGCGAGTCGGCATTCCACCTGCGCTAACGTTCTCGACTTCTGAAACATCAATGCCCAGAGCAGTCCTTGCTGCTATGTAATCGTCATGCGCTGCTAAATATTTCCCGGCAAGTTCATGATCGGTGGCTAAGCGATCCTGCATCTGCATCATCATCCCTGTTGTTTCAAGAGTAGAAATAGCGCCCGTCAGCCTTGGGCACGTTGCATAATAAAAAGTTGGGAATGGAGTTCCATCAGAAAGTCGCGGTGGTGTTTCAACAACGGCTGGTTTGCCGCATGGGCAACGATAGGCAATCGCGTGAACGTCGCGAGGGGTACGTCCTAATTGAATCTGGATTGCATCCAGGTCCGCCTGAGTTGGTTTTTCGCTCATAAGTGATTTCTCATGGGCTTTGATTCGTGGCGGTGATGGAAGCAATCACTTTGGAATACCAAGGAATTCCAGCTGGAATATTTCCAGCAATCGGAGCTGCTGGTGCATTTGGGTCTTTGGTAACTGAATCAGGTGCACCTAAAACAATATATTGGCGTTCACCTGGATATACATAATGCAGACGAGAACGGGCTTGCGCTGCTACGTAGGCGGGATCATTCCACTGAGCCAAACTTAATGCTGCCTTTTTCAAAGTAGCCTGACTATCGTGAAGTTGAGCGCTCAGCGCATTGATTTGAGCTCGTTGCGTAAAATATCGCTGTAGCGGTGGCGCCAGTGTTACTCCAAGAATAAGGAGAACAGTCGCAACTGCGAGTGTTCTCCCTCCCTTAGTCATCTGGAATCTTTGGCTAACTTATCCGTTGAATCGTGGGAATGCGCTACGGCCTGCAAAAAATGCAGACTCCGCTAATTCTTCTTCAATACGCAAAAGTTGATTGTACTTAGCCACTCGCTCACTTCGAGCTGGTGCACCCGTCTTAATCTGTCCACACTCAAGTGCAACAGCAAGGTCTGCAATTGTTGTGTCTTCAGTTTCACCCGAGCGGTGAGACATCATTGAACGGTAGCCAGCACGATGTGCCATCGAAACTGCATCGATAGTCTCGGTCAATGTTCCGATTTGGTTAACCTTAACTAGAAGCGCATTGGCTGTATGTGATTCAATTCCGCGAGCCAGACGCTTTGGATTGGTGACAAACAAATCATCTCCAACAATCTGAATCTTGTTTCCAAGTTCAGCTGTCATCTTTGCCCAACCTTCCCAGTCATCTTCACTGAGTGGATCTTCAATCGAAACGATCGGGTATGACTTTACGAGATCTGCGTAGTAAGCAATCATTTCATCAGAAGATGACTTGTGACCTTCAAATTCATACTTGCCGTTATCGTGGAATTCAGTAGCTGCCACATCCATCGCAAGTGCAATATCTTTGCCCGGCTTGAATCCCGCAGCTGTAATGGCTTCAAGAATCAAGTCTAGAGCTGCGCGATTACTCTCAAGGTTGGGAGCAAAACCACCTTCATCGCCAACAGAAGTGGCAAGTCCACGCTTTTTTAAAACAGCCTTCAAGCTGTGATAAATCTCAGCACCCCAGCGCAGAGATTCTTTAAAAGTCTCAGCACCAATCGGAGCAATCATAAATTCCTGAACATCTACATTGGTATCGGCATGAGCCCCACCATTGAGAATATTTAACATCGGAACTGGAAGCGTGTGTGCTGTTGGCCCACCGATATAACGGAAGAATGAAAGATCAGCACTTTCAGCAGCAGCGCGAGCTACGGCTAATGAAACGCCAAGGATTGCGTTGGCGCCAAGTTTGCTTTTATTTTCAGTTCCATCAAGATCAATCATCTCTTGATCAACTAGGCGTTGGTCTTGTGCATCAAATCCAATAACAGTTGGAGCAATTTTGTCATTCACAAAATCAACGGCCTTTTCAACACCCTTGCCAAGATAGCGCTTGCCTCCGTCGCGAAGTTCTGCAGCTTCAAATGCACCTGTTGACGCTCCGCTTGGGACTGCAGCGCGAGCACTATTTCCATCTTCTAGTACTACTTCGACTTCTATTGTTGGGTTTCCGCGAGAATCTAGAATTTCGCGGGCATGTACGGCATCAATTAACGCCACAAGGGTCTCCTTCTATTTTTAACTATTTTCAAGCTTTCTCACCAACGCTGGTATGAGCTTTATTAAATCTATGTAGCAATCTTATCGTGTTACTTATCCGGTAATGGAGTTGGCCTCGTGAGCGTGGATTCGTTCGATATACGCTTTGGTAGCTGCTCTTAGTGCTGCTTCAGGGTCGATTCCCGCCTCTTGGATTTGGTTTATCAGGCCCAAAAGAATCCCACCGGCCGCTTCCTCGGTCATGTGCGGATCTAGAACGAGTGGATTTAAAGTCGGAATTTCATGACCGTATTTCTTTGCGCGATAAAGAATTTTTGCAGCTAGCGGAAGTGCTGGCTGCCCAAGTGGAACTCCATCGGTTGCGGATGTACGCCCTTTTTCCTCTTTTTTGATTGCTTCCCAATTTTCGAGGACTTCTCCGCTACCAGTTACGACTACATCCCCAAACACATGAGGATGGCGGCGGATTAATTTATCTGCAACACCTTTGGCAACTTCCTCTATGCCAAATGGCTCATCTGCTGCCTCTTCAGTCTCCTCTGCCAAGCGAGCATGGAAGAAAACTTGAAGCAGAACATCACCTAGCTCCTCTCGCATTTCTGCGCGATCGCCTTTTTCTACTGCATCTATAAATTCATAAGACTCCTCAAGCAGGTACTTCAGAAGAGTTTCGTGAGTTTGCTCGGCATCCCATGGGCAACCTCCAGGTGATCGCAGCCGATCCATCGTCGCACGAAGGCGCTCAAGCTGTGATTCGTACTGATCTTCCCCCATAAGAATTATTTCGCTACAGAGCCGGCAGCTAGCGGAGCAGCAACAATAGTTGCTCGCGCTGAGTCCCAATATCCGTAACGAGGGTTAACAATCACATTAAGTTTAGCGGCCTCATCGGAGACAAGTTTTTGCTCGGCGGCTGTTACATCGGCAGCGGCTATTCCACTTGCAGCTAAAATTTTGCTGATTTTTGATGAAAGCAAGTAAGTGTGGAAATACTTCTGAAGATTCTTTGGTGCAATCTGCGCGTTGACCATCGCCGATGGCAAATTAGCTGCGCCACCTACCTGAGCCGTTACATTTCTAATCTCAGTCGCTATTTCCGCATCGGTGACAACAATTTTATTTTTGGTACCGATTGCATCAAGAATTGATGAGATAACAAAGAAAGTAACTTGGCTTCTATTGAGCGCCTCGCCAGTGTCTAAATTCATGCCATTTGTTGTGACTTTTGCCCGCTCGGCCATTATTTCAGTCACCGTAGTTTGTACATCTGAAATCGAAATTGATTTTGACCCAACGGTCGCCGCAGAAATAATTGGCGTACAAGCAGTAAGCAGAACCAGAAGTCCAACAATTGAAACTGCTGCAATTTTCTTCTTCACATCAAAGGTCTTAATCAAAACTAGCTCCGTTTCACTTATTAAATACGGTCTTGAGCACATCAACGGCCCAGGACAGGGTTGAAGTATCCCCTACATCCGAGGCTTCTTGTGAACCGGGATGAAGGCTTATTTGGGTGCTTTTAGCCACCATTACTGACTTGGTAGCCGCCTTGATGAGCGTTCCGGGAAAGACTCGCAATGTTCGAACCTGGGCTGACTCTGGCATCACCACAGGAGCTAACTTCAAATACTTTCCTTGTAAAACCACTTCGGTCAGACCCAGGCTCTTAGCAAATGTTCTAAGTTGCGCCACGGCGATCAGATTTTTCGCTGGCTCAGGCATCGTCCCAAAGCGATCTTCTAACTCTTCAACGATTGCATTAAGTCCTTTTTCATCCTGTGCATCAGCCATCCGTCGATACAAGTCAAGGCGCAGACGTTCTGAAGGTACATACTCGACAGGTAGATGAGCAGTGATGGGAAGCTCTACCTTGCAATCTCGTACGCGTTCTTCGGTATCTACTATTCCTGTCTTAAAGTCCTCAACCGCTTCTCCAACCATGCGCATATATAAATCAAACCCAACTTCAGCAATATGGCCTGATTGCTCCCCGCCCAACATATTTCCAGCACCGCGAATTTCTAAATCCTTAAGTGCAACTTGCATACCAGAACCAAGATCTGTATTTGTTGCAATTGTTTTTAGTCGATCATGCGCAATTTCCGAAAGGGGTTTATCGGCTGAATACAGGAAGTAGGCATATGCGCGCTCACGGCCGCGTCCTACTCGACCTCTTAATTGGTGAAGTTGAGATAATCCAAATGCATCAGAGCGATCAACAATCAAAGTATTCGCATTCGGAATATCGATTCCACTTTCAATAATCGTAGTACAAACTAAAACGTCATAATCACGCTCCCAAAATGCCAGGATGACATCTTCAAGTTCGCGTTCACTCATCTGCCCGTGAGCGATACCGATGCGAGCTTCTGGAACTAAATCATGTAATCGCGCTGCCATAGCGTCGATAGAGTCCACTCGATTATGTACAAAAAAGACTTGACCATCACGCAGTAGTTCGCGATGAATGGCTGCTGTCACTTGCTTCTCATCATAGAAACCAACATAGGTAAGGACTGGATGGCGCTCTTCTGGTGGAGTAGTGATGTTAGACATTTCTCGGATTCCAGTGATTGCCATCTCCAACGTGCGTGGAATAGGCGTTGCAGACATCGAAAGAACGTCAACGTTCGTACGCGTCTTTTTTAACTCTTCTTTATGTTCAACGCCAAATCTTTGCTCTTCATCGACTACTACTAAGCCTAGGTCCTTAAATTGGATATCTTTTGATAACAGCCGATGCGTTCCAATGACGATATCAATAGCTCCATCAGCTAAACCTGAGATTATTTCCTTACTTTCTTTTCCAGTATTAAACCTCGAAAGTCCTGCTACGCGAATTGGAAATCCGGTATACCGATTAATGAAAGTAGTGAGATGTTGTTGCACCAACAAGGTCGTGGGTACTAATACGGCAACTTGTTTTCCATCTTGGACCGCTTTGAATGCTGCGCGAATCGCGATCTCAGTTTTTCCGTACCCAACATCTCCACACACAATCCGGTCCATCGGGTGGCGCGCTTCCATATCCCGCTTAACTTCCTCAATAGTTGAGAGCTGGTCAGTTGTTTCGACATATGGAAAGGCTTCTTCTAGTTCACGTTGCCAGGGCGTGTCTGGCGAGAAAGCGAAACCAGGCGCAGCCATTCTGGCGGCATAAAGTTGAATTAGTTCAGCAGCAATTTGTTTAACCGCTTTGCGCGCTTTACGTTTTGCATTCTGCCAATCTGCGCCGCCTATGCGGTGTACAGATGGAGCTTCACCACCAACATAGCGGGTCACTTGTTCGAGAGTATCTGTAGGGACGAATAATCTATCAGCCGGTTGACCGCGCTTAGAAGCTGCGTATTCAATCACCATATATTCTCGTGAAATTCCTGCTGCTGTTCGCTGAACTAATTCGATATATCGACCAACACCATGTTGCTCGTGTACGACAAAATCACCACTGCGCAGCTCCATCGGATCAATAGCTTTCTTTCGCCGCGATGGCATTCGGGCTTGATCCTTATTTGATGTGCGCTGTCCAGAAATATCCTTTTCGGTAATGAGAATAGTTTTAGATGAATGAGCAATGTAGCCATGCTCAATGGGGGTAACAGTTAGATAGAGCGCTTCTCGTGTTAATTGGCTTTCGATTTTCTCTACTACTCGGGTTGGAATATCGGCTTCAATAAAAATCTGATTAAATCGCTCGATAATTCCAGGACCAGAAGCTGTAAAGATAACTAAATATCCATTTTTAACCCATTCTTGAATTTCTTCCACCGCTAGCGCGATTTTGCCTGCATATATGGGAATTGCTTCAAATTCTTCGCGCCCCACTTCAACGTCAAGTTCTGAACCGTAAGGATCAATGGCGCCCCATTCGATCCCACGAGATTCAGCCACATTTCGAAGAGATGAAATAGCGTAATAGCCGCCTAATTCCAACTGTGATGAAATATCTATTGGGGCAATACCACCAAGTGCGGCATTAGACCACGAGGCATCCAAAAACTCTTTATTTGTCTCAATCAGATCCATTGCTCGAGATGTTATTCGCGGCGTATCAATTACAACAATCTTAAAATCTTGCGGTAGGAATTCGAGAAGATTTTTTAGATCATCCGTGAGAACGGCGGTTAGGGATTCCATTCCATCTACGGTTATGCCCTGCGCCAACTTATGACACATCTCTGAAAGCGCAGGGAATTGCGCCGCCAGGTACTCTGCTCGCGTCTTGATCTCATCTGTTAATAAGAGTTCACGGCATGGGTATATGGTCATTTCCCCAACCACAGGCGCGTATGTACGCTGATCTGAAACTGTAAATTGCGCAATCTCTTCAACGACATCACCAAAAAAATCTATCCGAATTGGGTGCTCTTGGTCTGCTGGGAAGAAATCGACAATCCCACCGCGCACTGCAAAATCTCCACGCTTTTCTACTAAATCTGTCCGACTAAATCCAAAGAATGATAATTTTTCAATCAAATTTTCCATACTTATTTCAGCGCCAAGTTCAAGCTTTATTAGTTCAATATTCAGCAAGCCACCATTGATGGGTTGAATGAGGCCGCGGACAGAGGTAACGACTACTTTGATGTCGTGCGGATTTTTTAAAGAATTTAGAGAATGAAGAGCTTTATATCGCGCAGCAATAGTGTCACTCTTGGGACTTAACCGCTCATGCGGCAACGTCTCCCATGGGGGGAAATTGATGACATGAGATTGACCAATATATGTAGCAAGCTCTTCACATAATTCATCGGCTCGACGTGAGGATGACGTCACAACTAGCACCGGATGCTTCGTTGATTGTTGGGCGATGATTAAACCTTGCGCAGCAGTTATTGAAGTTATGACGGACCCGCCGGTAGAGGTAGGAGCAGCAATATCGGCCATTGCTTGTAACAGCGCCATCTTGCCCCTCCGTTCCCATGAAAAACGCCTAAAACCCCCGCTTCTAAAAGAAGGGGGGTACTGCGTACTGGCTCATTCTAATGGCATGGAATGATTCGCTCATGACCTTGCAAGAAGATGGAGCTGAACTCAGAAGCGATGTGCGTCGCCTTGGGGATCTGCTTGGCCAAAGCCTGGTCCGCCAAGTTGGAGATGACCTCTTGCAACTGGTGGAAGCCGTTCGAAAGGCCGTTCGCGAAGGCACTGGCGAAGAAATTCTCGACAGCCTTACTTCAGAACAGAGCATTCAGTTGGTTCGTGCTTTTAGCACCTATTTTCAGTTAGCAAATATTGCAGAACAAGTGCATCGTGCCAGAGTTCTTTCTGAGGAACGGATTGCTGGCGGCTCATGGCTTAGTCGAGCAGTTGATCGAATTTTAGAAGCACAAGAAACCCACCATGAATTTACGCGTGAAGATATTCAAGAGTGGGTCGATAACTTCTCTGTGCGTCCAGTTTTTACGGCGCACCCAACTGAAGCGGCTCGGCGTTCTGTTTTAAGCAAGATGGGAACAATCGCCGAACTACTAGATAATCCAGATTCTGCCGTGCGAAATCGGCGGTTAGCTGAAGCCGTAGATCTACTCTGGCAGACAGATGAACTTCGCATAGGTCGACCCGAGCCTCTCGATGAGGCAACGAACGCTCTTTATTACTTGGATGATCTCTTTACGATGACAATGCCGGAAGTTCTAGATGACTTCTCGCAAGAGTTAAAGCGCTTAGGAGTAGTTGTTTCACCAACCGCTCGCCCATTTAGTTTTGGAACGTGGATTGGTGGAGACCGCGATGGAAATCCACACATTACGCCAGAAGTAACAACGAAAGCCATTACTCTCCAAACAGGCCACTTCATTCGCTCTATGCTCAAATCTGTCGATGAGTTACGCCAAGCCCTCTCAGTATCTACCCGAATCGTCGGAGTGACTACCGAGTTACTAGCATCTGTGAAGGAAGATCTTGAGCGTTTACCTGAAATAGAAGATCGTTACCGCAGATTAAATATTGAAGAGCCATACCGTCTAAAAGCCACGGCAATTCGACACCGACTTATGCTTACTCAACGCCGCCATGCAGTTGGCGC
>CAILYP010000165.1:0-1816 GCA_903838475.1 uncultured Actinomycetes bacterium
CAGACGTACTTAAATACCTGGAGAGGCGTTTACTTAATTTAGCGGCGAATACCGAGCTTTTCGATAATCGCTCTGTAACGAGTTACATCGGTCTTTGCGAGATACTGCAAGAGGCGACGACGCTTACCAACCATTAACAACAGACCACGACGATTGTGGTGATCATGCTTGTTTGTCTTTAAATGTTCGGTGATTTCTTCAATTCTCTTTGATAGTAATGCGACCTGAACTTCAGGGCTTCCTGTGTCAGTAGCAGAAGCGCCGTATTGTGAAATGATTGATTTCTTTTCTGATGGCTCTAACGCCATGTTGGTACTCCTCTAACTGTCACGAGGGCCTCGGTGTAATTCACGAAGGCGCACTATCTCGCTTTTACTAGTTTTGCTAGCGGGCAAAGGTTACCAGCGGGCTGGATTCGGGAGAAATCGAGCCGAATTCACACGGGAAATCACGCGGATTTTAGAGACTTAATACTGCTTTTGCCTCTTGGCAATCTTTAGCCATTTGAATTAAAAGTGGCTCAAGCCCATCAAACTTCAAGGTATCTCGTAGGCGAACTATGAATTCAATGGAAGCGTGTTGATCGTATAAATCCAATCCTTCTTGATCAATTGCATAGGCCTCAACTTGCCGACCGCGTACGCCAGGGAAAGTTGGATTAGTTCCAATAGAAATTGCAGATGCCCAGCGATGTTCCCCAACCGTCAGCCAGCCAGCATAAATACCGTCTGCTGGAATCGTTGCATGCTCGTGTAGTCCAATATTTGCTGTTGGGTAACCAATTTCGCGACCACGTTTTTCGCCATGCACAACAGGACCAGCTAAGGAGTATGGGCGAGTAAGTAATTCATTGGCTCGTTCAATATCGCCGTCAACAATAAGATTTCTGATACGAGTTGAAGAAATCGCTGAACCACGATCTTCCCGCAAGCTAACTGAGCTGACTTCAAATCCGTTCGCGTGTTCTTTAAGATACTCAACATTTCCAGCTGCTTTATGCCCGAAGGTAAAATTAGAACCAACGGTGACATGAGTAGCGTTGAGCTGATTAATAAGCACATCCTGAATAAATTCATCGGGAGATTTAGCTGCAAATTCTTTGGTAAATTCGATTACGACCACTTCAGCTGCGCCATTCTCCTCAAGAAGCGCAATTCGGTCATCAAGGCTGACCAGCGCCGTAGGAGTTCGCTCGGGCGCGAAGATTGATGTCGGATGTGGGTAAAAGGTTAAGGCGACTACTCTTCCATGACGAGCTGCCTCCGCAAGGATTTCTTGATGCCCTGCATGCACACCATCAAAGATTCCAATTGCTACTGAAGTCGTCTTCATCTGATTATTCTTGCACAGCAACGAGTTTCGGTGTTGCCGCTACCTTTCCGCCCAAGTCCTTATTCTCAAGGAGCGCTGCAAAGGTATTTGTAGGAGATAGAGCTGCGTAAATTCCATTAGCTGGATTCGCTGTAACACTCCTACCAAAAGAAATTTCTGTCATTTCTTCAAAATCTAAATCTCGAGTGGGTAGAACTCGAGCTATTCCAATGGCTGTATCAATCAATTCAGCACTTTCGATATCGCCAGATTCACTAAGAGCAAAAGGCGAGACAAGGGTTCGGCGAAGCGATGTGAGGTGGCCACCGACTTCAAGTAGGTCGCCAAGGTCTCTTGCGATAGAGCGAATATAAGTGCCGGCCGAACAATCTACTGTTACGGCTATCAAGATTGCTCCATCAGTATGTTCAATACTATGAACATCAATTTTTGAAATCGTAGTTTCGCGGGCAGGTAGATCGACAACTTCCCCATCTCGCACACG
>CAILYP010000166.1:0-1648 GCA_903838475.1 uncultured Actinomycetes bacterium
GGTCGACTCTGGAGCCGGGGCGTATTCGAAGTTGCTCACTTGTCTCTCATTCATCAATCTAGGGTCACGTAATTAGGACTAGCGTAATACCCATCGCGCATTTTCATTCGCTGCATGAGTAAATCATTCAGAAGTGCACTTGCGCCGATTCTAAAGAGGCTAGGGGTAAGCCATTCAGGACCGGCGGTCTCATTTACCAAAACTAATTGCTTCATGGCATCCTTGGTTGTGCGGATACCTCCAGCCGGCTTAACTCCAATTCGAATACCAGTCTCTTTGTAGTAATCACGTACTGCTTCAAGCATGACCAATACGACGGGAGCAGTTGCGGCCGGTGAAACTTTGCCGGTACTTGTTTTAATAAAGTCAGCGCCAGCAAGCATCGCGAGGTATGAAGCCTTTCGGACATTATCAAGTGTGACTAGCTCGCCAGTTTCCAAAATAACTTTTAGATGGGCACTATCACCACAGACTTCTTTAATTGCTTTAATTTCATCAAAAACTTCGCCAAGGCGGCCGGATAGAAAGGCGCCACGATCGATGACCATATCAATTTCAGCTGCGCCATTTTCGAGCGCATCTTTCGTATCGCGAATTTTAACTTCCATACTTGCTCGACCCGATGGGAACGCGGTCGAAACTGCAGCTACTGGAATATTTTGGCCACCATTGTTGTCTAGTTCGGTTCGTGCAATCTTCACCATATCGTTGTAAACACATATCGCACCAACGCTCGGAACAGTTGGGTCTGATGGATCTGGGCGAACTGCTTTTGCACAAAGTGCACGAACTTTTCCGGGCGTATCTGCACCTTCAAGAGTTGTTAGATCTACCATTCTGATAGCAAGATCAATTGCCCAATTTTTACTTGTAGTTTTAATGCTTCGAGTCGCGAGCATTGCTGCTCTGCCTTCCGCACCAACCTGATCAACCGCGGGCAGCGTGCGAAGAAACTGCTTTAACGAGCCCTCGCTACCATCAACGATCATGCTAGCAACGCTCCGAGTTCATTCTTCAATTTTAGTACTATTTCTTCGGCAGCGGATTTCTCTATTTCCGATCCGGTTGGCCGCACGGATTCGATGTAGCACTTGAGTTTAGGCTCAGTACCACTTGGTCTAATGATGATTCGGATGTTATCAGCCAGCCAAAGACGTAGGCCATTAGTTGGCAGTAATCCATCTGTGGGGGTCAGTAAATCATCAAGCTTTATGATGCCGTACCCCGCGATCGTTGCTGGCGGATTTGTGCGGATTTTGTGCAGGGTTTCTTGAGTCTCGGCAATATTAGCAACGCGAATTGAAATTGATTCTGTTCTGTGGAATCCGATCTCGAGCCAGATTTCATCTAGGTATTCAAAAAAGTTACGACCAGATTGCTTTAACATTGCCGCACATTCAGCAAGAACGAGCGCAGTAGATAGGCCATCCTTATCATTAACAGTTTTAGCATCCACGCAATAACCGATTGCTTCTTCGTAGCCAAAGGCTAAGTTTTTAATTTTTGCCAACCACTTGAAGCCAGTCAAGGTCTCGCTGAATGGAATTTCGTATTTCGCAGCAATCTTCTTAAGTGCTGAAGAGGAAACAATTGAGTTTCCAAATGCACCGTTCTTGATTAGGTCAGTGCGCTCTGTTGCAATGTAATA
>CAILYP010000167.1:0-1777 GCA_903838475.1 uncultured Actinomycetes bacterium
CCATTAAACGAGCCTATAGATAGAGCGGCTTGCTTGGGAGAAGTGCGCTGAAATTTATGCTGAACGGCGCTTAAGGCGACGGCGCTCACGCTCAGAAAGTCCGCCCCAAATTCCAAAGCGCTCATCGTGGGCGAGGGCATACTCAAGGCATTCACCGCGAACATCGCAGGAGAGGCAAACACGCTTTGCTTCACGCGTAGATCCGCCTTTCTCAGGGAAGAAAGCTTCTGGGTCGGTTTGAGCACACAAGGCGCGCTCCTGCCAGGATAGTTCAACTCCACCGTCTGCCGTTGAAGCAAAGGCAATTACGGGACTAGAGGAGATATCTCTCTTCTGCTCGTTCATAAAAACTCCTACCTAATCGGTGCAACGTGATTAGCGTGCCAAGTGCTGCTGGACTCAGATGGTTGCCCATGAACCCTTAGGGAGAATTACACGGGTGTAACCCCCTCTAAGTCAAGTCCAGAGGCCCTCAAATAGCCATGAAAAATAAATTAAATTTTCGAATAATCTGCAAATTATCGGGCAAATTCCTACTTTTTCTACTTCTCAAATCCTAAAAACATATTGTTTGCAATAGTTGAAGCTGGCACTTCAAACCCCGGTGCCACAAAAGTATTGATTAATACTGATTTTTCGCCAATAACTGCGCCATTGCCAATAATGCAATTGGATAAAGTTGTCTCTGCATTAACTACAGCACCGGTATCGAGATAGCAACCTGCATCTTGAGTTGAGGGTTGATTTATTGTTACCTCAGCCCCGTGCAGAACACCTGAATTCTTTCGAATAAGTTCACCTCGGGCAATTGCAAGATCAAGGGCATCGGATTGGGCTACCCCAGAAATTAAATCGCGGGTCGCGGTCAGCAGTGCAGCAGGATTGCCGATATCTAGCCAGTATCCCGAATCCACAAATCCAAATAAGCGCCCGTCGTTCTTCAACAACTGCGGAAAAGTTTCGCGTTCCACGGAAGTAACTGTATTTTCTGGAATCGAATCGATGACAGTACGATTAAAAATATAACAGCCCGCGTTAATCATGTTCGTGGGTGGGTTCTCCATTTTTTCGTTAAAAGATAAAACCCGTTGAGATGAATCTAGTTCTACGACTCCGAATGCTCGTGCATCTGGAACCTGTGTCAGCAAGAGAGTAACGTCAGCACTTTTTTCGATATGAAATTCCATCTGGGCGTGTAAGTCATGGCTACTTAAAACATCGCCATTAAAAATAACAATTGGACCTGAATGAGATAACTTTGAAGCAGCGTTACGGATGGCCCCGCCGGTACCAAGTGGACTCTCTTCAACAGCATAAGAAATCTTGATTCCAAACTCATCACCATTTCCAAAATATGGTTCAAAAATTTCCGCCATAAAGCTTGTTGCAAGCACGATTTCAGTAATACCAGCCTCTCGGGCTTTAACAATTTGATGTTCTGTAAAAGGTATTCCTGCTACTTTTAACATCGGTTTGGGTGTTGAAAAAGTGAGTGGTTGCATTCGGGTACCCATACCCCCAACCAAAAGGATTGCCGACTGCGCCTTCTTTGACATCTGTGACATATTAGAGCGAGATTCTTTCTGCAGCGCTGGCAATCTGCTCATCTGAAGCGGTCAACGCGACGCGAATATGACTGCTACCTGCATCACCATAGAAATGGCCAGGAGTTGCAAGAATTCCTCGATCTGCAAGCCAGGAAATTGAATCCCAGTCTCGCTCATTTCGGGTACACCAAATGTATAAACCTGCATCGGTAAATTCGATTTTAAATCCC
>CAILYP010000168.1:0-1758 GCA_903838475.1 uncultured Actinomycetes bacterium
ACGCGAAGCCACAAGGGAAGTGTTAATTATCGCTACCTGGCACCGCCAGTTGCGGTTGTTCTTAATTTAATTTCGCTCGTTTTGGGCGCCACTTTTAACTCAATTTTCCTAGTACCAATACTTTGCTACTTGCTTTTGATTTTTCTTGGTTCAGTTCGAATCGGCAAGAGTGCTTTAGAAAAACTATTTCTGCCACCAATTTTGATCACCATGCATATGGTTTGGGGGGCTGGTTTCTTAACTTCACCAAAGAGGTTGATGCAGCAAGGTAAATGAAACGCTTTCTACTAATTCTTATTCTTCTTTCAAGCGCCCAACCGGCATATGCAACACCAGAGATTCCAAGCACCTTCACCTTTAAAGGGTCTGGATATGGACATGGTGTTGGCATGAGCCAAATTGGTGCAAAAGGTCAAGCGCTCGAAGGTAAAGGTGCACAAGATATTCTTACTTACTATTTCCCTGGAGCTGGCGTAACTCCAGTAGATAATTCCCAAATTATTCGCGTCAATGTGGCGCACCAAGTAACTTCAGCAGCGCTGACAATTTCATCACAGGCCAACGATTGTTCATTCAGCCTAGCTAATGAAGCCCAATCCGCTCAACAAGTAGTTCCAAATTCAAAAATAACTTTCACCATGATCGGCAAGCAAGTTGGCGTAATCGCGAAGGCAGCAAATCAACAGCCCGTTCCACTTAGTACAGCAAGTAGCTGGACGATAAGTTGGGTTGGAACAGATTGCGTGGTTCTTTTAAAAGTTGGAACTCAAACTATGAAATTGAAATATGGCTCGATAACCGTGCGCTCGGTCCCCATAACAGGGCAGGGCTATAAAATTGAAGTGGTAGATACCATGCGCCTTTCAGATGAATATCTCTATGGAATCAGTGAGGTTCCATCTTCTTGGCCACTCGCTGCGTTAGAAAGCCAAGTAATCGTTTCTAGAACTTACGCACTAAGTCGCATCAAGAGCGTACGCAAGGAATGTGACTGTAATGTTTATAGCTCTAAGTACGATCAGGTTTATATTGGTTACAGCAAAGAGGCCGAACCAAAGTATGGCGCCCTATGGCGCAACGCCGTACAAGCTACCGTTGTTGATACGTCTACTGCACTGGCAATCACTTATAACGGCGAACCAATTAACGTTTATTTCTTCTCTTCGAGTGCTGGTCAAACTCAGCGAAGTATCGATGTTTGGGGAACTGACCTTCCTTACTTGACAAGTGTTCCAGACCCTTGGAGCCTGGATCCGAAATTGAATCCTAAATACGCTAACTGGGTGCGGGTTATTTCCCAAAAACAAATGGCTGAAGTATTTGGATTACCGGATGTCGTGCGTTATTCCATTGCATCTCGGAGTGCAACCGATAGCGTCATGAGTATGACTGGGTTTTCAAGCACTGGTCTTTCCAAAACAATTTCAGTAAGCGCCTTTAAAGTACCGTTAAAAATTCCATCTTCCTGGTTTGATTTGCCAGCAAAGATTTCATTACCTGATACTTCAACGGTCGTAGGCAATTAAGGGGCACCTTCCCCAAACAAAAGAGATGGTTTTTTTATGTACGGATGGTTAATTTTCACCCTTTTTCGGCGCGCCTTACAAAATATGGTTTCGGGATTTAGTTCAATTTCTTCGTAAGAAATCACCAAACCTAGGTTAGGGAGTCAATCATGAAAGTTTCATTTCGCACCGGATTTATTGCAGTTCTGGGAACCGTTGGAACAGTCTTGTCTCTAGGCGGACTTTTTTCTCC
>CAILYP010000169.1:0-1796 GCA_903838475.1 uncultured Actinomycetes bacterium
GAGCCTGACAGTGGTGATGGGGCAGGAATTCTTATTTGTATCCCGGACGAGTTTTATCGTGCTGTAGTTGATTTTAAAATTCCCGAACCGAGCAAATATGCAACCGGGATTATTTTTATAGATAAATCATTTAGCGATCGAAGCGCGTTAGAGAAAATTGCCAGCGAAGAGGGACTCCAAATTTTGGGTTGGCGAGCTGTTCCCGTAAATTCAGCCTCGCTGGGTAAGACTGCTCTCTCGGTTATGCCTAATTTTGAACAAGTATTTCTCGCAGGCATGAATGGTGAATCTGACCTTGAATTAGACCGCCTAGCATTTTGTTTCCGCAAGCGGATCGAGCATGCATTCCCAATTTATGTCCCATCCCTATCTTCACGCACAATTGTTTATAAGGGTATGTTGACCACAGGACAACTTGAAGAATTTTTTCCGGATCTTTCTGACTCACGCACGATTTCTACACTAGCTCTGGTTCACTCAAGATTTTCAACTAACACTTTCCCTTCTTGGCCGCTGGCACATCCATATCGCTATATTGCCCATAACGGTGAGATCAATACCGTTCGCGGAAACCGAAATTGGATGCGCGCACGCGAATCACTTCTAACCTCCGACCTAATTCCTGGCGATTTAAAAAGGTTATTTCCAATTGTGAACAATGAGAGTAGTGACTCGGCCTCATTTGATGAAGTTCTAGAACTTTTATATCTGGGTGGCCGCTCACTTCCGCATGGCGTCTTAATGATGATTCCAGAAGCGTGGGAAAACCATGCCACCATGCCACAAAATCGTAAAGATTTTTATGAATTCCATTCATCCGTAATGGAGCCCTGGGATGGTCCGGCCTGCATAACCTTTACTGATGGGCGACAAATTGGCGCAGTTCTAGATAGAAATGGTCTTCGTCCATCTCGATTTTGGGTAACCAAGGATGGCTTGGTCGTTCTGGCAAGTGAGTTCGGAGTTCTTGATGTTGCTCCAGAAAATATTGCGAGCAAAGGTCGTCTCCAGCCTGGTCGCATGTTCCTCGTTGACATCGAAGAGGGTCGCATTATTGAAGATGGCGAAATAAAAGATGAGTTGGCAAATGCTGCGCCGTATAGCGAGTTCCTACATGCAGGTAAGGTGCGCTTAGAGGAGCTTCCAGCTCGCGAACATATTGTTTATCCGCACTCATCTGTTATCCGTCGCCAACGAGCATTCGGATACACAGAAGAAGAACTTCGCATAATTGTTACTCCAATGGCTCGAAATGGGGCTGAACCACTTGGATCCATGGGAACCGATTCACCAATCGCGGCGCTCTCCAACAAACCACGATTGCTCTATGACTATTTCGCGCAGTTATTTGCTCAAGTAACAAATCCACCACTCGATGCCATCAGAGAAGAATTAGTTACAAGTTTGGGTGCATCCCTAGGGCCAGAGCACAATCTTTTAGATCCTGGTCCAGCCTCGTGCCGTCAGATCGCACTGGACTTTCCAGTAATCGATAATGATGAATTAGCAAAGCTGATTCACGTAAATGCTGATGGAAATCATCCAGGGTTTGCCTCCCACGTTGTTCGCGGACTATTCCCAGTTCTTGGTGGTGGAGAAGCCCTGCGTCAGCGCATTGAAGAGATTCGCTCCGAAGTATCTAAGGCAATTGCCGAAGGTGCTCACATAATTGTTCTCTCAGATCGTGATGGAGATTCTGAAGAAGCTCCGATCCCGATGCTTCTTCTTACCGCGGCTGTGCATCACCATTTAATTAGAGAAAAGACTCGTATCAATGTTGGACTTGTAGTTGAAAC
>CAILYP010000170.1:0-1889 GCA_903838475.1 uncultured Actinomycetes bacterium
CTGACAACCATTACTCCTTTTTCTTTCTTAATTTCTGCAAGAAGTCTCATTAAATTAAGAACACTGTCCCCATCTTGTGCACTAAAAGGCTCGTCCAATAAATAGAAATCCGCCTCTTGAATTAGGGCGATTGCCAAGCTAACACGTTGTTGCTGGCCAATTGAAAGTTCTGTCACCTTACTTGCCATAATTTCGACTAGCCCGAGGCTTTCAATAATTAAATCAACGTTGAAGCTTCGCCTTTTTTCCGGCAATAAATGAAGAACTTCACCAACACTGTAAGCAAGCGTAAATATCCGGCGTTGGGGCGCGATAGAACGCAATAGGGCCTGATCCTTAACTTTCATTGCAGAAATTGAAGTCCCATTAATCGTTATCTCGCCAGAAGAAGGTTTTAACACGCCACCAATTAATTGCAGCAAAGTGGATTTTCCAACACCATTGGGTCCAGATAATAGAGCTAGCTCACTTTTTGCCAATTGCAGATCAAGTTCATCTATAACAACGCGGCTTTCACGGTAGAAAGATAAATTCTTTATGTTAATCATGGCTGACCCACTGTGCGCTTCTAAGCCGAAGCAGAATTATTAAAACTGGTGCGCCAATTAAAGATGTTAAGAGTCCGAGCGGAATTTCATGAGGTTGAAATAAAGTACGAGATGCTAAATCTGCCAGCATCAAAATTATTGCCCCGATAAGTGCGCTAAAGGAAAGTGCCCGGCGATGGCTTGGGCCAACTAGTAATCGAACGATATGTGGAACTAATAATCCTAGAAATGCGATTGCGCCAACTGCACTGACTGCCGGACCAATTAGGAGGGCGAGGGAAATTATGGCCCAGAACCTGATTTGTTTTGGCTTCACCCCCATGTAATGCGAGGAGTTTTCACCGAGAGAATAAATATCTAACTTTCGAGAGACCATGAAAGCCGAGATGAAACCTAGCTCAATAAATGGTGCGATTATCTTTAGGGCTTGATTATTTAACATGGCCAACGAACCAAAATTCCAAAACGAAAGCGATTGCACACCTGGTTTAGCCGAAATAGAAATCATTACACCAGCAAGTGCAGTCAAGATTGCCGAGATTGCAATACCTGTAATGAGGAATCCCAAGCCTTTATTTGGGGCAAGCAATTGCACCAAGAGCGCAGCTAGGCCAGCAAAAAGCACTGCTGATTCCACATTTGTCCGAGAGCCAAAGGCGGCGGCCCCAGTCGCAATTACCGCTATCGAACCAAGAGTTGCGCCACTTGTTAATCCAATAAGAGTTGGTTCGGCCAGTGGGTTTCTAAAAATTCCTTGTGCAATAACACCAGCGACACCAAGTGCTGCTCCCAGAAGCGCTGCACCAAATACTCTTGGAAACCGGACATCCCAAACAGTCGTAGCGTCAATTCCATCGTGCTTACCTATTAAATCCCAGAGTGGAGTTTGTAAATGAATAATTCCTATTTGAAGTGAAGCGATAAAGAGCAAAACAATCACTGCGACCAGCGAAAGATAGAGCGCTAATTTCTTCATGATCCGGCAACCTTAGCAATTGCTTGCCGTAAGAGCGGCAACATCGAGATGGTTCTAGGTCCAAATGAGAGTAGTAACGAATCATCAACCGTCACATAACGCCTATTTTTACCGGCAGGTGTTTGTGCAATACCAGGTAGTGCAACAAGGCCACTAACGCCGCCGACTGATTGCAACCCCTTCGTCATCAAAAGAAGTACATCTGGTTGCAATTTTATTAACTCTTCGGCACTTAGGGCAGTGAACGGAGTTTTAAGTAAATTGGCTCCAACGTCGGTAAAACCAATCTTTGAAAGAATTGAATCAGCGCCCGAGCCTTTTCCACCCACCAGGTATATAGATGCGTTTCCCCGTAGGTAAAGAAA
>CAILYP010000171.1:0-4991 GCA_903838475.1 uncultured Actinomycetes bacterium
TCCTCAATCCGCACCATGGCAAAGGTTTCATCGCTGCCAAGAAATTCAAATTCATACCAAGCCGCTTCTTCCCTTGGCCTTCCACCATGGCAAATTGATAAGGCCAGACGTCAACTAGCTGGTTGGAGCCCAACAACGTTGAGTAGCGCTGTGATTTCGCTGGCAGAGTGCGATTCCGACATTAAGGGAGCTTCGGCAGACCCAATCTATGCTTTGGAGCGCACCATCCTTGCGATTTCACGCTCACATTCGGCTTCAATTTGAGCACGCTCCCGCTTGGCTGATAACCTACGGCCTGCATCATTTAGCATATCCGCATCATTCAGTTTTTAAGGGGTCTCAGTGGCAAACATCAAGTCGCAGATTAAGCGTATTCGCACCAACAATAAGGCGCAGGCACGTAACAAGGGCGAGCGTTCTTCAATCAAGACTGCGATTCGCCGTTTCCGCGATGCTGTTGCATCTGGTGATACATCGAAGATCAACGTTGAGCTTGTTGCAGCATCTAAGAAGTTGGATGAAGCAGTGTCAAAGGGTGTTCTTCACTCAAACAACGCAGCGAACAAGAAGTCAGCTCTGGCTAAAGCAGCCAACGCAGCTGGCAAGCGCTAAATTCAATTACCGATTCTTGTCCCGACTTTTTTACTAGACAACACAATCTTAAGAGGCCAGCGATAAATGCCTGCGATTGAACTCTCGAAGGCTCCGCAGCCATCATTTACCGATCCTGGGCAGATTCGCAATTTCTGCATCATTGCCCACATCGATCACGGCAAATCAACTCTTGCAGATCGAATGCTTCAAATTACAGAGGTCGTTGATTCGCGTAATATGCGTGCGCAATATCTAGATCGCATGGATATCGAACGTGAACGTGGCATAACAATTAAGTCTCAAGCCGTTCGTTTACCGTGGCGCTCTGCCTACGATAATCAGGAATACATCCTCAATATGATCGATACGCCGGGTCACGTTGACTTTACGTATGAGGTTTCAAGATCACTTGCTGCTTGCGAAGGCGCGGTTCTCCTCGTTGATTGCGCGCAAGGCATCGAAGCGCAGACCCTGGCCAACCTTTATTTAGCGATGGAAAATAACCTCACCATTATTCCCGTTCTCAACAAAATCGACTTACCTGCTGCTCAACCTGAAAAATTCGCCGAAGAGCTTGCAAAACTTATTGGGTGTCAACCAGAAGATTGCTTACGAGTATCTGGAAAAACAGGTGATGGAGTAGAAGTACTGCTTAATGAAATTGTGAAACAAATTCCTGCACCTGTCGGAGATCCACTTGCTCCCGCTCGCGCTCTCATTTTTGACTCGGTTTATGATTCCTATCGCGGCGTTGTGACGTACGTGCGTGTGGTCGATGGCCACCTTTCCACTCGCGATCAAATTCAAATGATGTCCACCGGCGTGCGACATGAGATGTTAGAAGTCGGAGTTATTTCTCCTGAGCCAGTTCCAAGTAAAGGACTTGGTGTTGGTGAAGTGGGATATTTAATTACTGGTGTGAAAGATGTTCGCCAGTCTCGCGTAGGCGATACGGTAACTAATTATCACAAACCGGCTACCCAGCAACTAGCAGGATATAAAGATCCCCGCCCAATGGTCTATTCCGGACTCTTCCCACTTGAAGGTTCAGATTATCCGCTTCTCCGCGAAGCTCTAGATAAATTACAGCTCAACGATGCGGCACTTGTTTACGAACCTGAATCATCTGCTGCTCTTGGTTTTGGTTTCCGTTGTGGCTTTCTTGGACTTTTACATATGGAAATCGTACGTGAGCGCCTAGAACGTGAAGCCGGTCTCTCACTTATCTCAACAGCCCCTTCCGTGGTTTATCTGGTAACCGATGGAGATGGCAAAGAATTAGTTGTTACCAATCCAAGTGAATTTCCTGAAGGAAAAATCATGGAAGTAAAGGAGCCAATTGTTCGTGCAACAATTTTGGCTCCAAGTGAATTTATTGGAACCATAATGGAGCTTTGCCAACAACGCCGTGGCACGCTGCTGGGCATGGATTATTTGTCGGAAGATCGAGTTGAAATTCGCTATACATTGCCACTTGCTGAAATCGTCTTTGACTTCTTTGATCAACTTAAATCCCGTACTCGCGGATATGCCTCTCTAGATTATGAGCCTATTGGTGAGGAAGCCGGAGATTTGGTCAAGGTCGATATCTTGCTGCAGAGTGAAAAAGTTGATGCCTTCAGCGCGATAGTTCATCGTGATAAGGCGTATGCATACGGCATGTCTATGACAGTTAAGTTGCGCGAACTTATTCCAAGGCAGCAGTTTGAGGTACCTATCCAAGCGGCCATCGGTGGCAAGATTATTGCTCGCGAAACCATTCGCGCGATTCGTAAAGACGTTTTGGCTAAGTGTTACGGTGGAGATATTTCCCGTAAGCGCAAACTCTTGGAGAAGCAAAAAGAGGGTAAAAAGCGCATGAAGATGGTGGGACGTGTTGAAGTTCCACAAGAAGCATTTATCGCTGCACTCTCAACTGGTGAAGAGAGCGCAGACGACAAGGATAAGAAGAAATAGTTATGGCAACGCGCGCAGATCATCTCGCGTTTTATATCCATATTCCTTATTGCGTAAAGCGGTGCGGCTATTGTGATTTCAATACTTATACTCCGGCCGAGCTTCAAATCCAATCTTCACTTGAAATTATCTCCCACGATTACATAGATATTCTTATTCAGGAGATAGCCAAGTCGGCAGAGGTTTCACGGGCAAAATTTGTACCCAGTATTTTCTTTGGCGGTGGTACTCCGACACTTATGCAGCCTAGTGATTTAGGCCGCGTGATTGCGGCTATTAAAGAAAAATATACTTTGACCGCGGATTGTGAAATCACAATTGAAGCTAATCCCGATACCGTAAATCCAGAAATGCTTGCTGAACTATTAGCGGTCGGATTTAATCGAATCTCTTTGGGAATGCAATCAGCGGTTCCACATGTGTTAGCCGTTCTCGATCGAACGCATAATCCTGAGAACGTCGAGAAGGCTGTCCTGGCGGCTAGAGCGGCAGGATTTAAAGAAATCAGCGTTGATTTAATTTATGGAACGCCAAGTGAGTCCATGGAAGATTGGGAAAAAACGGTTGATACCGCATTAGCTCTTCCGATAACTCATATTTCTGCCTACGCCCTGATTGTTGAAGAGGGAACGAAGCTAGCTGCGCAGGTACGTCGCGGTGAGATTGTTATGCCTGATGATGATCAAAGCGCCGATAAATACATTCTTGCTGATAACAAATTTCGCGCGGCAGGTATGGATTGGTATGAGCTCAGCAACTGGTCCAAGCCTGGCTCAGAATGTAAACATAATCTTTATTACTGGCATGGAGAAAATTGGTGGGGAGCTGGACCGGGCGCGCACTCTCACATTGATGGCCGCCGCTGGTGGAATGTGAAACATCCTTCTGCTTACAAAGAAAAGATGTTAAAAAATGCTGATCCAACCCACGAGAGTGAAAATCTCACAGATGTCGAACGTGAAGAAGAGCGAATGCTCCTAAACATCCGGCTTCCTCAAGGCATCAAACTTGCCTCAATATCTTCTGATCACCGCGTAAAACTGGAGCCATTCTTGAGTGATGGCCACTTATCTGCGGCTCACTGGGAGCGAGGCATTATCTCTCTCACTCAATCTGGGCGCTTACTAGCTGACCGCATCGTGCGTGACGCGCTGGCTTAACGCTGGCTGAACGCTGATATAAACTTATTCAACTATGCAAGATCGCCAATTAGATGTCCTACGAGCAATCGTTGAGGAATATGTCGCTACTGAAGAGCCAGTGGGCTCAAAAGTCATTGCTGCGCGCCATCAATTAGGTGTATCTCCGGCCACGATTCGCAATGAGATGGCGGCGCTTGAAGATCAAGGTTTAATTACACAACCTCATACAAGCGCGGGGCGAATTCCAACTAATACTGGATACCGGTTATTTGTAGATAAAATTGAAGAAGTTAAGCCGCTATCAGTTCCGGAACGACGTGCGATTGAAAACTTTCTGGCAAACGCCAATGACGCTGATGATATGGAAGAACTTCTACAGCGCACAGTTCGACTACTTGCCCAGGTAACAAATCAAGTTGCGATGATTCGCCTGCCTCACCAGGATCGTGTCGTAGTTGCGGGTACTGCTAATTTGGCGCTATCTATTCACGATAACGCCGCTGCTCTGCATCCCATCCTTGAGTCGTTGGAGGAACAAGTGGTTCTTCTAAAGCTACTTTCAAATGCTGAAGGTTTGCTTAATGTCAGAATTGGTGATGAACATCCAGAACAAGGATTGCAATCTACAAGTTCGGTGAGCATGAGTTATGGACAATATGGCGAAGGCGCAATTGGAATTCTGGGACCAACTCGGATGGATTACGCAGGCGGAATGGCAGCCGTTAACGCGGTTGCTCAATACATCGGACGTTTCATTTCGGAAGGTAATTAATGGCTGATCACTACAGCGTTCTTGGCGTAGACCGAGAAGCATCTCAAGACGAGATTAAGAAGGCCTACCGTAAGTTGGCTCGTGAATATCATCCAGATGTAAATTCAGATCCTGAACATCAAGAAAAATTTAAAGAGATTTCGACTGCATATGAAGTATTGAGTGATCCTGAAAAACGTCAGCGCTTTGATTTAGGTGGAGACCCATTCTCGCAAGGATTTAATTCTCAGAATTTTGGCTTCGGCGACATCATGGATGCTTTTTTTGGCGGCGGTGGATCGCGTGGTCCAAGGCCAAGGCAGCGTGCCGGACAGGATGCTTTGCTGCGCGTAGAAGTTAATTTAGAAGAAGCCTGTTTTGGAACTGATAGAGAAATCAGCGTCGAGACTGCATCGTTGTGTACAGAATGTGGCGGCAGCGGTTGCGCGCACGGCGCCAAGCCAACTATCTGCCAAATTTGTAAAGGTCGAGGTGAAGTTCAACAAGTTACCCGTTCTTTTATCGGACAAGTAATGACAAGCCGGCCA
>CAILYP010000172.1:0-9190 GCA_903838475.1 uncultured Actinomycetes bacterium
CAGATTCAAGATTAATTTCAATTTTCTTGCAATGGCCGCCAAGAGCTTCATCGACAGAGTTATCAATAATTTCCCAGAGACAATGCATCAGACCGCGCGAATCGGTTGTGCCGATATACATTCCCGGGCGTTTACGAACAGCGTCGAGACCTTCCAGTACCGCAAGATCTTTCGCGGTATAACTGTTTACTTCTTCGATTGCTTGTTCTGAATTTTCGGGGGTCACGGGGAGGAAGGTTATCTTCGCAATGGACATACAGGTGCGATACGCGCCCAAAGTCGAGCGGAAAATGTCCAATTACTGAGAATCGCCCTCGAATTGCGAGAAAAGTCTCCATATCAAGCTTTATTTCTAGCGGGAATAAACCCCCCATGCTTTACTGTTCTCTAATTACTTAAGAACAGTTCAATGAGAGGATGTCCACATGAGCGAGCAGTTGATTCTCGAACCAACGCCTTTGAGCGCTATTGACCGTTGCGATCGTTGTGGTGCCCAGGCATATGTTCGTGCAATGCTCCTTAATGGTGGCGAACTCCTCTTCTGTGCTCACCATGCGAAGGAATACGCAGAAGGCCTTAAAAAGGTAACTGCGCGCATTCAGGATGAGACTAAGAAGCTTGTCGATTCAAATAACGACACAGCACGCTAAATTCGCACACCTCAACCACAGTCCTAAGAATTACTGGATTAATCAAGGTAATCGCGTAGCACTTGGCTACGAGATGGGTGACGCAACTTCGACATTGTCTTGGATTCAATTTGGCGAATACGTTCACGAGTAACTCCGTAAACCTTTCCGATTTCATCCAAAGTCTTAGGCTGACCATCGGTCAAACCAAATCGCATTGCAACAACTCCTGCTTCGCGCTCGCTGAGCGTATCTAATACTGAATGAAGCTGCTCTTGGAGAAGAGTGAATGAAACTGCATCTGCAGGAACAATCGCTTCTGAGTCCTCAATAAGATCACCGAACTCTGAATCTCCTTCTTCACCTAGTGGTGTGTGAAGTGAGATTGGTTCGCGGCCATACTTTTGAACCTCGACAACCTTTTCAGGAGTCATATCCAACTCTTTTGCCAACTCTTCAGGTGTCGGTTCGCGGCCCAGATCTTGAAGCATCTGACGTTGTACGCGAGCAAGTTTGTTAATGACTTCAACCATGTGAACGGGAATACGAATTGTTCTAGCTTGGTCGGCCATCGCACGAGTAATTGCTTGGCGAATCCACCAGGTTGCATAAGTCGAGAACTTATAGCCCTTGGTGTAATCGAATTTTTCAACCGCACGAATCAAACCTAAGTTACCTTCTTGAATAAGATCTAGGAAAAGCATTCCACGTCCGGTGTATCGCTTTGCGAGTGAAACAACTAAGCGAAGGTTGGCTTCAAGTAAATGGTTCTTTGCACGCTTGCCTTGTAGAACGAGTGTTTCGAGCTCGCGCTTAAGCTTCTTATCCATCTTCTTATCTTTGGTAATCATCTCTTCAGCAAATAAGCCTGCTTCAACTTGAAGTGAAAGTTCAACTTCCATTTCAGCATTAAGTAGAGGTACCCGACCAATCAGTTTGAGGTAATCCTTAACTGGATCGGCTGTGGCGCCCGCAGTAAGAACTGTCTGCGCAGGAGCATCATCTTCTTCTGAATCCTTGATTGTAAAAGCATTTGTTTCGTTCTGCGATTCCTCGGCAACGTTTACAACTCTAATCTCTTCTTTTTCTGTCTCAACAATCTCAGTAACTTCCTCAACTAAAGTTTCAAGATCTTCGAGTTCAACTTCTTCAAGTTCAACTTCTTCTCCATCAATCTTCGTAATGAGTTTCTTGCCATCTTTTGCTGCCGTGGTTGTCTTATCCGCAGCCACTTCAATTGGTGGCAAGCCTTGTTCTGCGCGTTTGCGCGCTTCTAATTCAGCTTTGGTTGGAAAGCGATGCGCCTTCTTCTTCTCAAGTTTTGCTTTTTCTTCAGCTTCACGAGCAACGCGCAGTGCTTCAAGTTCGGCTTTAGTAGGAAAACGATTTATTTTCTTTGATGCAGGAGCAGCTTTTTTAGCGACAGCCTTCTTCGCCGCAGGTGTAACTTTCTTTGCGGTCTTTTTCACAGCAGCACCGTTTTTGGGCGCACGAGATACAGGCACAGAGCATCCTTTTTTTAATTTGGTTCATCAGTATTAGATACTGCAGAACCGCGATCTTGCCGACTTTCTTCTGATTAAGTACTGGCTATATTATAAATTATCCACAGGCCATAATGCACATCGAGATTCTTCTTTTCAGCGAGTGGCGAGCCTCAATGGTGACTCGAGACTCCTAATTCAATAGCTTTTCGAACCAAATTCCCCACTTCTTCCACCTCTATGAGGAAGCCATCATGCCCAAAAGGCGAAGAAATCGTGGCAAGGGGTTGGGAGCTGGGGACTAATTCGACAATTTCCTCCTGTAACCGAGTAGGAAAAAGTCGGTCGGTATCAATAGAGATCACGAGAGTGGGAACTTTTACCGTTGCAAGCGCCGCGGCAACTCCCCCGCGACCGCGACCAACATCGTGAGAGGCCATGGCTTCGGTCAGCGCTATGTAGGTATTTGCATCAAAGCGATGAGCAAGCTTCTGGGCCTGGTGGTCTAAGTAGGACTCAACGGCATATCTGCCTGTGTCATCGCCTTGTAATTCACGTCCGAATCGAACGTCCATCTCTCCCTCAGTTCGATACGTGAGATGAGCGATTCGGCGAGCAATTCCCATGCCCTCAATTGGGCCTTTGCTTTGGGCGTAGTAATCGCCATTGTTGTAAAAAGGATCTGCTTTTATCGCGCGAATTTGGATTGAGAAGCCACCTATTTGATCACCTGTCGCAACCGCCGAGGAACCAATCGTGCAAATCGCGCCAACTCGGTCTGGGTACTGAATTGCCCATTCCAGCGAACGCATTCCGCCCAGTGATGGTCCAAGTGAGAGAACCCATTTCTTAATTCCAAATGCATTTGCTACGCGAACTTCTGCCTCAACCAAATCTCGGATTGTCACCGAAGGAAATCTTGAACCCCAAGGTTTTCCATCTTTCGCAATCGTAGATGGACCAGTGCTTCCCTGACATCCACCAATGACGTTAGGACAGATAATGAAATAATTATCTGAATCAAGTGGGGCGCCAGGGCCTACCATCGATGGCCACCACCCGGGGACATCTGACCAACCTGTCATTGCATGATTAACTAATATTGCATTGGATTTACTTTCATTGAGGGTTCCCCAAGTTTGATAGGCAATTTTTGCACTGGGAATAATTTCGCCCGATTCAAGTTCTAGATCTCCAATATCTAGAAAGCGTCGTTCACCAGGGTCTTGGCCTTCAAGCCAAGCCCCGGTTACTAGATGCTGGTGATCATGCTGGTGATCATGCTGGTGATCTGAAGTTTGAGACATGGGAAAGAATCGCGCACCTACTTGGCAGCTGCGAAACCACCCTCAATGTCTGCCTTGATATCAACAATATTTTCCAGTCCCACCGATAGACGAACAAGACCAGGTGTCACACCTGCGGCCAATTGCTCGTCAGCGCTCAATTGAGAGTGCGTTGTTGATGCCGGGTGAATGGCCAGCGATCGAACGTCTCCAATATTTGCTACATGCGAATGCAGCACAAGTGCCTCAATGAATTTCTTACCTGCTTCAACTCCACCCTTCAATTCAAAGGAGAGTACCGAGCCGCTGCCCTTTGGCGAATACTTAGTTGCAAGTGCGTGCCAAGGCGATGAAGGCAGAGTTGCATAGTTGACTTTCTCAACCTGCGGTTGCTTCTCGAGCCATGCTGCCAACTCTTTTGCGTTATTTACGTGGCGCTCAATACGCAAGGAGAGCGTCTCTAGGCCTTGAGCCAATAGCCACGCGTTAAATGGGCTCACAGCTGCACCAGTATCGCGAAGCAATTGAAGGCGAATCTTGAAAATATAAGAAAGGTTTGCCCCGAATGCTGAACCAACCCCGAGTGCATCTGCATACACAAGGCCGTGATATGAAGGATCTGGCTCATTGAAACCAGGGAACTTAACCTTATGTTGGGCATAGTCAAAATTGCCAGCATCCACGATTGCGCCAACCACAGCTGTTCCGTGGCCAGATAAGAACTTAGTCGCTGAGTGGACGACCACATCTGCGCCATATTCAAATGGACGAATCAAGAATGGTGTTGCAACTGTATTGTCCACGATGAGAGGCACGTTATTTTCGTGTGCAATCTTGGCGACGGTTTCAATATCTAAAATATCGTTCTTCGGATTTGCAATTGTCTCCCCGAAGAATGCTTTGGTGTTGGGGCGAACGGCCTTGCGCCAGGATTCTGGATCGCCAGGATTTTCAACGAATGTAACTTCGATTCCAAATTTCTTGAGGGTGTAATGGAAAAGGTTGTAAGTACCACCATAGAGGCTAGGTGAGGAGACTATGTGATCGCCTGCTTCGGCAACGTTTTGAATTGCATACGTAGTGGCAGCAGACCCGGAAGCAACCAAAAGTGCTGCGACGCCACCTTCAAGTGAAGCAATGCGTTGCTCAACAGCATCTTGGGTTGGGTTCATGATGCGTGTATATATATTTCCAAGCTCTGCTAATCCAAAAAGATTTGCTGCATGTGTTGTATCGCGGAATTGGTAAGCAGTAGTTTGATAAATCGGCAGAGCGCGTGCACCAGTTGCTGGATCTGGAACTTGCCCAGCATGGATTTGGCGTGTTTCAAACGATGACTTAGCTAAATCAAAAGACATTAAACTTCTCCTTTTTGAAAGACAGGAGGGCCAAACCACTTCATCCTTGAAATCAGTCGAGTGGCCCACGCTTGCCGATGCACTTTGCATGCGGCCTGGTCTTCACCCGGAGCACCCCACCGTGGTGGAGGGTTGCCGTCCAGTAAGCCGGGGCTAAACACTGGAACTCGTGACCTGTCCGAATATTAAACGATTAAGAGTTTTCGCGCCAATTACTAGTGATGGGCAATCTGCGGTCTTTGCCAAATGCACGGCCCGAAATTTTCGTTCCAGGCGGGTATTGCCTTCGCTTATATTCAGCAGCATCCACCATTCGAACCGTCCTAGTTGCAAGGTCTTTGCTAAAGCCGGCAGCCAGCAAACCCTCAAGCCCGCCATCGCCATCGATATAAATCGTGAGCATCTGATCGAGCTGCTCGTAATCTGGAAGTGAGTCACTATCTTTTTGATTGGGGCGAAGCTCAGCCGATGGTTCTTTGAGAATCGAATTCTCTGGGATGGGAGGAGTTTCTCCCCGTTCTAACGCGTAGGCGTTACGCCACTTGGCGATCTCCCATACCTGGATTTTAAATAGATCTTTGATTGGGGCATATCCCCCAACCGCGTCTCCATACATGGTCGAATACCCAACAGCCAGTTCTGATTTGTTACCTGTCGCCAATACCAGGTGTCCCTCTTGATTAGATATTCCCATCAACGTAGTTCCGCGAACACGTGCTTGCACATTCTCTTCAGCTATTCCATGTAGGCCAAGATTCTTTACGAACTCGTTGACCATAGGTTGAATTGGGATAATCCGATGATTCAATCCAACGCGGTGGGCAAGATCAGCGGCATCATGCAATGAGTGCTCGGAGGAATATTTGCTGGGAAGTGCCACGCCGTACACACGCGCTGCGCCGATCGCATCAGCGGCGATTGCTGCTGTCACTGCCGAATCAATCCCCCCGGATAATCCAAGAATGACACTTGGAAAACGATTTTTCTCTACGTAATCCCGAAGGCCAACAACGAGTGCCTGCCAAATCTCTGCTGCCTCCTCCAACCGGTTGGAGTTATGAAGGACCAGCTTTTCATAAGACGGAAGTGGGTCTTGTGAAATCACAAGATCGGGTGTCGATGTTTGCGCAATGCAATCAATATCAGCGACAATCAAACAGTCCTCGAACTGTGGCGCTCGAACAATAATTTTGCCCACTGAATCAACAATCAGACTATCCCCATCAAAAACCAAATCATCTTGGCCTCCTGTCATGTTGACGTAGGCAAGTGGGGCTCCAAGTTCTGTTGCACGTTTTTGAACTAACGCTGCTCGAACATCATCCTTATTTCTTTCGAACGGTGATCCATTTGGCACTACGACTAATCCTGGAGTACGCGCTGCTAAATCGGCGATCGGTCCATCAAATCGCCAAATATCTTCACAGATAGCGACACCTACATCAATGCCATGCAGGCGAAATACAAGTGAGTCTGTGCCCGGAATAAAATTTCGGAATTCATCAAAGACGCCATAGTTGGGAAGATGGTGCTTGATGTAGGTGGCGAGAATTTCTCCGTTATGGATTAAAGCGACGGCATTCTGCGGCTTACCGTCCGGGCTCTCTTCTAAATATCCGATCACCGCCACAAGGTCTGGTGGAAGTTGGGGGGCTAATTCTTTGATTGCCTTTTTAGATGCTTGGCGAAAAGTTGAACGTAGTGCCAGATCTTCAACCGGGTAGCCTGTTAAAACCATCTCTGGGTAAAGAATTAAATGTGCTCCTGCAGAGTGGGCCAGCTGCGCTTGATTGAGGATTTTTGCAGCATTAGCTCCCAAGTCACCCACGGTCGGATTTAGCTGGGCAAGGGCAACTCGCAACTGAGCCGGCGCCGATGTCATGCAGATAAGCCTAGCGAGTTCCATTCAAATCGTGATTTAGGTCTAGACTTTTAGCACCAGTAAGACGGGGACCCCTAGGGCACCGATCGACAGAACAGGTGGATTTCAGATGGCTCGTACAACAATTTCGGATTTGGCTGCCAAGAAAAAGCGCGGCGAAAAGTGGGCAGCCCTCACATGCTATGAGCAGATGAGCGCTTCAGTCTTTGAAGATGCTCAAATCCCAGTGCTCCTTGTTGGAGATTCAGCCGGTAACAACTTCCTCGGGGAAGAGAACACGATTCCGGTAACAGTCGATGAATTGATTCCATTGGCCAGAGCTGTTGTTCGTGGCAATTCAACCGCTCTTGTCGTGGCAGATTTCCCGTTCGGATCCTACGAATCCTCCATTACCCAAGCACTTGAAACAGGAGTCCGATTCTTTAAAGAAGCGAAAGTGCAAGCAATAAAACTTGAGGGCGGCCAGCGAATCGTGCCGCAGATTGAAGCTCTTATTGGTGCGGGTATGCCCGTAATGGGACACCTTGGTTTAACGCCTCAGTCGGTGCATGCACTTGGAGGATTTAAAGTTCAGGGGCGAGGGGCAGATGGCGAAAGAATTAAAGCTGATGCACGCGCACTTCAAGCCGCTGGGGTCTTTGCCATTGTGCTTGAACTTGTGCCAGCCGAATTAGCTGCTGAAATCTCCGCCGAGTTATCCATCCCAATCATTGGTATCGGGGCTGGTAGCGGAACAGATGCGCAAATACTGGTCTGGACTGACCTAATGGGACTCACGCAAAATCCACCTAAATTTGCACGTGCGTATGCCGACCTTCGAAGGACCATGAAAGATGCCGCGATTGAATGGCAGAAGGATGTTGCTGCCAATGTTTTTCCTAGTGAAGCAGAGACCTTCCATTAGTTTGAAGGTGCACCCTGTAGATTCCAACTGTGCCTAAATTCGTACTAGATCTCTCACCCCTTCGAAAGTATCGAGATCTCAGGCTCTTGTTCGCATCCGGCATGATTACTCGCCTGGGATCGGCAATGACCTTGGTGGCGCTCCCTTTTCAAATCAAAATTTTGACCAATTCGTACATTGCCGTTGGACTCATGGGCGCAGTGGAACTCATTCCACTCATCCTCTTTGGACTGTATGGCGGCGTACTGGCAGATGCCGTAGATCGAAAGAAAATGATCCTATTTTCTGAAGCAGCAGCTCTCCTCATGACCATGGTGTTACTCATTAATGCACTACTACCAAACCCTCACATCATCATTCTCTATGTTGTCGCGGCAACTTTCGCCGCTCTCGATGGATTAGCCGGTCCCAGCCTTGGCGCGATGCTGCCTCGAATTGTTCCGCACCAAGATATGCAAGCAGCTAATGCGTTGATGAGTTTGCGATGGCAGTTTGGTGCAGTAATCGGTCCCGCTATTGGCGGCATTGTTGTTTCAACTGCGGGTGTTCGTGCTGGATATGCATTAGATGTTGCAAGCTACATGATTTCGTTACTTTTCATGGTGCGCATTCGCCCCTTTCCGCCGGGTGCAAAAAGTGTGGCCCCAAGCTTTAAAAGCCTTATAGATGGCCTTCAATACGCGGTTTCGAGAAAAGATTTATTGGGTACTTATCTGGTTGATTTGTCTGCGATGTTTTTTGCAATGCCTAACGCCCTTTTTCCTTTTTGGGCCGACTCAATGCATGCTCGGTGGGCGCTCGGACTTTTTTATTCTGCCGGAACGGTCGGGGCGATCATCATCACCCTGACCTCTGGTTGGATGAATCACTATCCCCATCACGGCCGAGCAGTCATGTGGGCTGCCATCGGATGGGGTATCTCTATATCGATTGCCGGAATATTCAACTCGCTCTTTGTCGTGCTTTTCTTTCTCGCTCTAGCCGGTGCTTCCGACCAGATCAGTGCACAATTTAGAAATCTGATGTGGAACCAATCAATTGCCGACGAATATCGCGGGCGCTTGGGAGGCATAGAGCTCTTGTCTTATTCGGTTGGGCCACTCGGAGGGCAGATGAGAGCCGGAACAATGGCGGCGTGGACAAATTTGCGCACTTCAGTGGTCTCTGGAGGCATATTTTGCATCGGATTTATAGTTTTAGCGGCAATTTCGCTACCAAAATTCAGAAAATACGATGTTAGGACCAATGAATACGTCCTTCAGAAACAATCTGAATCAAATAATTCGCAAGAAAATTGATTCCGACATCATTTTTTTGATATCTGCACAAAATAAATAAAAAATAAAGTTGCGACACGCACATGTTTTTTTATCCAAAATAGTGGAATGTTTCTGTAATTGCTGTCACGATTCTCCTTGAACAGGTTCGGTGACGGATCGGACCATTCTGATAGGAGAACCACGTGGCTGCAGCTAAGAAATCTGCTCCAAAGCGCAAGAAGGCCGCTGCTAAAAAAGCAGCACCTGCAAAGCGTCGTAAGAAGGCCGCTGCTAAGCCAGCTGCTAAGAAGGCACCTGCAAAGCGCCGTAAGAAGGCTGCTGCTAAGCCAGCTGCTAAGAAGGCACCTGCAAAGCGCCGCAAGAAGGC
>CAILYP010000173.1:0-13382 GCA_903838475.1 uncultured Actinomycetes bacterium
GACAGCCATTGGAGCAAGAATGGCGGATCCGACGACCACGCCAAGAAGAGTTGCTAGCAAACCTTGAACGAGTGAAAGTCCAAAGAAAATCGGGAATGCTCCGAGTAGAACAGTTGCAAAGCTATTAGCTCCACCAAATGCGATTCGGAAAAGGTCCATCGGCGTCGACGTACGGTCTTTTGCTGGAATTGACTCAACGCCGAAAATTTCGACATCGGTCATTTTTGGTTTATTTGTACTCATCTATACCTCCATGTATGACTTGTTTGATTAGCAGGGCTTCTTTGATTAGTAGTACTTATGGGGCTTAAGGGGCTGGACGGGACTAAAACGAATTCAACGCGTCAAAATCTACCCGAGTTCTAGGTATTTGAGGCGCTTTCCCATACATTTATCTCATACTGATCCAGCCTGATACAAATAAGCATTCGTGATTGAGATGAGACAGACCCCAATGAGCAATCAAGACCACTTAAAGCAAGAAGAAGTAAGAAACGCCGCCACGCAGCTGGTATCCCATTTTGCTGCAAATAATGTAAAAGCATATTTTGAATGCTTTAGCCAAGATGCCAACTTTATTTTCTATACACATTCGGTTCGTTTGAATTCACGGCAAGAATATGAAGAGCTCTGGAAGTCATGGGAAGATGAAATTGATTTTAAGGTTCTCTCATGTACAAGTACTAACCAAGATATTCGAATGGTGGGGCAGGATGTGGGAATTTTTACCCATAGCGTCTTGACTACTCTTTCTACATCAGATGGCACCGATACTGTTGCGGAGCGGGAGACGATTGTCTTTGAAAAGCAGGGATCAAAATGGGTTGCTATTCATGAGCATCTCTCACCTGACCCAACTATTTAATTTCAAATTTAAAAAAATCGAAGAATGCACTAGATTCCTCCCATGCTCGGTGGAATAAATACATCCCTCTTTTTAAAAGGTCTTGGTGGCTTCTTTGTGCTGCCATTCATAATTCTGCTTCTCAAGTGGGCCTTTCCCACGAAGAAGAATCCAGAAGCTAAAGCTCGTCGCAAAGCGCTAAAGAAATCCTTACGCGAACTCAATCGGAAGTAGTGACCAGGTTTTACCAATGACTCTTGCGATTATTACAGGCGGCTCACGTGGTCTCGGTTTTGAAACCGCGCGCGCCCTGAAGGCCCAAGGCCACCAGATTGTTTTAGTTGCACAAGATGCAGAGCGCCTCAAAAGCGCAGCCCAACAATTAGAGTGCGATTATCGCGCCGCAGATCTAGAAGATATCAACGCAGCCGAAGAAATGTTTCGCGACATATTATTAACTTTTGGTACGCCACAGATTCTTGTTCTTGCCCACGGTGTGATGAGCGAAAAAATGTCTAAAACTCTGAAGACAACCACCAAAGAATGGCGCCGCGTTATGGCGATTAACCTTGACTCAGTGTTCACTGCAGTAAATATCCTGGGTCCTTCTATGGCTGATGCTCGCGATGGGCGCATCATTATTTTCTCTGCTTGTCTTGGACGCATGTCAGGTCCTGGAAATGCGGGAGGACTTGCTCCGTACAGAATAAGTAAAGCTGGAGTTAACGCGCTGGTTCGAAACCTTGCACACGAAACTGCTCACGGCGCACGGGGATTATTGGTGGACGCAGTCTGCCCAAATCACACGCGCACTGATATGGGTGGACCAGATGCACCGCTTTCAGTTGAAGAAGGCGCAGACACAGCAATCTGGCTCGCGACCAGAAACTTTGATGCAAGCACAGATAAGACAGGTTTTCTCTGGGAAGAGCGCCAAGTTATTGATTGGTAGTTTAAAAACTAGCGCTCTGATTTATGCCTATCGGCTAAATTATCCATAAATGCAAAGAGCACGCCTGAAATTACAAAAGTAACGTGGATTCCAATTCTCCAACCTTCACGCTTGGAGTCGAAGGGACCTTCTTGCATGAAGTCTTTTAATAATTCGATTACCGAAATTGCGACTAATGAGCCTATAAGTTTGATCTTTAGTCCACTGTAATCAACGTGGCCCATCCAGTGTGGACGATCTTCGGCACCTTCAGCGATTGCAATCTTTGAGACAAAGTTCTCGTATCCCGCAAACAAGACAATAATGATCAGATTACCCAATAGGACAGTGTCGAGAAGCTCGAGCACCTGCAGAGTTATATCGCTTGCAGACAGAGAGGAAATATGAATAATCATGTGCCAGAAAGAATGGAAGAATCGATAAAGAATGGGAAGCAGCGCCCCCATTAAGCCCAAATAAAGTGGCGCTAAAAGCCACCGACTAGCAAAAATCAATCTCTCAAGTATCTCTTCGGCTTTAAGCATTTTTCTTAAATTCCTTCTCATATTTCGTAGGGGCTATCGGAGTATTAGTAGGCTCTTTATCGTAGCGCTAGAGCTTGCACCTTTCGATGCACCTTTCGATGACAGTTAGCGATGACAGCTAGCGAACTGGAATATAAGCCGAGCGTGGACCATTCTTTCTAAAGACCACCTGAACGAGATTCAAGTTGCGGGCTCTAAAACCGGCGGCCGATGCAAGCAGGTAGTAATTCCACATGCGTCTAAATCGCAGATCGTACTGTGGAATCTCATCCCACTTCTTATTGATATTTTTATACCACTCCAAGAGAGTCCGATCGTAATCAAGACCAAAATTATGTAAGTCCTCGATAATAAACTTCTTTTCAGATGCTTTTGAAATCTGAGCAGGCGAGGGAATGACTCCACCAGGGAAGATATATCTGTCGAAATATGGATCTGTTGAACTCTTTGTGTATGTAGAGGAAATTGTGTGGTGCAACATTATTCCGTCAGGTTTAAGAAGTGCATCGCACGTTTGGAAGAATTTACCCAAGTTCTTTGGACCTACGTGTTCCATCATGCCAACGGATACCACTCGATCGAACTGACCGGTCAGGTCGCGGTAATCCTGTTGGATGAAAGTGATGTTCAGACCTTTGGACTTCTCCTTAGCTAACCGAATTTGCTCATCGGCCGGAGTGATACCAAAGCCAACAACACCATAGTTCTTAACTGCGTGCCGCAATAATCCGCCCCATCCACTTCCAATATCCAGAAGCGACATTCCAGGTTCTAATTTCAACTTACGGCAGATGAGATCAAATTTATTAACTTGAGCTTGGTTTAACGTTTTGGCATCTTTCCAATACCCACAGCTATAGGCCATCTCTTTATCGAGCATGCGCGTATAAAGCTCATTACCAATGTTGTAATGATGCTTTGCATTTTTCGCTGCCTTTGATTTTGTCTGTCGATTAAGAAAAGTTGATTTCATACCATGAAAGAGAACTGTTGGTGATGGACGCAAAAGATCTAATACATCAATGCTCAGAAGCCGTGTCAACATCTGATCAATATTTTCACAATCCCACCAGCCATCGATATAAGCCTCGCCCATACCAAGTTGATGTTGCGACACAACTCTGTCCCATAATTTTTCATCATGAACGTGGATACTCCATGGCTCACTCGAATTCACGGGAATGCCAGCTTTTTCCAGAATGGAAAGGCACATCTCTTTACTGTTCATTGCAGATTCCTATATTGGCTAGTTGCATAGTTTTATAGAATATCAAGAAGGCTAAAAATATTGAACCCCTACTTGCAAGTTAAAAATTAGACATCACGCTTATTGGGCTTAGTTGATGCGGAAATACATCAGTCTACGGGGAGGCTAGGGGAGAGTCCTACTTTTTGAGTAGAGCGACTAGGTACGCAGCTGAGAACCCAAAGCCAATCGCTGAATAAAGATAAGTAAACCAACTCAACTGCGCAGGAATCATTAAAGTTAAAATACCGAGTGCCGCAGCGCTTACACACATAATCTTTGCAACGCTTACTACTCGCGAATCCTGACGCTGAGCCGCGTTATTCCACATGTTGCCAGCAAGTGCGAAGAGCGTGATACCAATCATTCGCATCGACCAACTAAGTGCGCTACTTCTTTCAAGTTTGAGTAAATCTAGAAAAATTCCCGACGCAACAATCAAGAAGATTGCAGAGATTCCAAAGACAAGTGATCCAGCCCTAAGTATGTTTCTAAGCCTCTGATTTCTCATGGCTAGATAATACTGCGAGGAGCTAGGAGTTAACTGAATCCATGTAGACATTCTTTTGATTCGGAGAAAATTTCTAATGTTGATCACCAGATGCCTCGTAGTCCACGCTGAGAATCAAATAGTCCCCGCATCAAGTCCATCAAGTACTTGCTGGGCTCGCTCTTTAAGTTCAGGTAGATCACTCAAGCGGTTTAGGCCAAATACTTGTTGACTCATCCGATGGTTCTTGGCAAATGCTTCTTTGTGACGGTCAAGAAAATCCCAATAGAGCGTTGTAAATGGACAAGCCGTATCGCCAACACGCAACCTTGGATTGTAGACACACGTTTTGCAGTAGTTAGACATCCGAGAAATATAAGCGCCACCTGCGGCATATGGCTTAGTCATCATCACGCCACCATCGGCATGCACGCCCATCCCGATTACGTTGGGAACCATTACCCATTCATTGGCATCAATGAACACTTCGCGCATCCAGTCCAGAAATTCTTGCGGATTGGTTCCCGTTATAAGTGCGAGATTTGAAAGAAGCATGAGGCGAGGGATGTGATGCACCCAGGCTCGTTCATCAATCGCCTCGACTGTCTCTTTAATGCAATTCATTTTAGTTTTGGTCGAATCGCTAAAGAGTGGAAGTAATTTACGTGTTGCCTGTAGCTGGTTGTTCTCGCGGTAATCTGGTGCGAGAAACCAATACATACCATTCACATATTCGCGCCAGCCAATTATTTGCCGGATGAAACCTTCACAGGACTCAATCGGGATTTTGCCAGCATCGAATGCTTTGATTGCTTCGCCGATCACTTCCTCGGCATGGAGAAGTCCATTATTTAAATATGGCGAAAGAAGTGAGTGATGCAGAGCCCAGTTATCTGTAGTCATTGCATCTTCGAGTGGACCAAAGTTTGCAAAGTGGTTCTCGATGAAGTTTCCAAGTTGAGCAAGTGCTCCCACGCGCGTTGTGGCCCACGTTGTCGAAGGATTCATACCTAATTCCTCGCCAACTTCTAGATCGATTTGGTCCCGAGCGTGTTCTAAGTAAGCAGGCCAGTCATATTGCTTTGGAGGTGGCAGGCGGTTCTCTTTATCGAAATTCCAGGCACCACCTGTTGGCTTTCCATTTTCAATCAGAATATCTAGCCGAGTACGTTGTAGTCGGTAGAAATTCTCCATTACGAAAGATTTTTGCGAGCTAGCCCATTTCGCGAAAAGTGGGCGAGGGGTTAAGAAGAAATCGTTTTCAACAAATGTGGCGCCAAATTCCTTGAGCGCTGCGAATTGACGATGGGATGATGGCTCTGCGCAAATCACGGTTTCGATATTGAATTTAGACTTAATCATTTTAAGTCCATCAATAGTCGTCGGGGCCTTTACATATTCAACGCGAAACCCTTCCTCTTCAAGTGATTTCGCAAAGTGGCGAGCGCTAGAAATAAGAAAAAAAATCCGCTCTTTGTGCCAGTTTCGCCCCCTCGTCATTCGGGAGCTTTCTACAAAAGCAATAACATCAACTTTTGGATCTGCGTGCTTGAGTGCCCCAAAATTTCGGTGCAGATGGTCAAACGGAATATAAATGATGCGGTTCACTTATTTTCACGACACCGATCACTGCAGTACTTAACTTCGGTCCAATTTTTCGCCCATTTCTTGCGCCATTCAAATTCAAGTCCACAGCGCATGCATACCTTTGGCTGAAAACCATTTTTCACCTTAGCTATGCGTGGCATTGCGCAATAGTAGGTCAACGCCCACTAAAGAATTTAGGAGTGGCTGACGGGTCGAGAACGGATAAGAACACAATTGCACCCAATACGAATCTGTAACAGACTTGCCCCATGCCCGAACTGCCAGAAGTTGAGACCGTCCGCAGGGGATTGGCGCATTTCCTTATCGGTTACACCTTCCGTCATAGTCAAGACCTTCATCCTCGGGTATTGAAACCGGCATCAATCGCTCCGTTATCTGCAGTAGAAGGCGCGCGCATCACAGGTATTAATCGTCGCGGTAAGTTCTTATGGTTTGAGCTCAATAGAGATCTGGCATTGGTGGCCCACTTAGGCATGTCGGGCCAGTTCCTGTTCGCCAATAAAGATCGACCAGACCCGGTGCATGCCAGGGCACGCTTTTTATTGCGGCGAGGGCTTAAAAGCCAGGATTTGATCTTTAATGATCAGCGCACATTTGGATGGTTATCAGTGGAGAAATTGAATGGCGGGGTTCCACAATCTGCTCAACATATTGCTTTAGACCCTTTTGATCCGACCTTCGATCGCGATTCGGTGGTAGCAAAGATTAAATCTCGTAAGGCTGCGATTAAAAGTGTGATTTTGAATCAAGAGATTATGAGCGGTGTTGGCAATATCTATGCCGATGAATCACTCTGGCGGGCAAAAATTCATCCAGAGATTGCTGCCGCCGAATTGAGTACCAAGAAGATTGCTTCCTTAGTAGGTGCCGCTACCCAAGTAATGGCAGAAGCCATAAAAGTCGGCGGCACATCCTTTGATGCAATGTATATCAACGTTAATGGCGAGAGCGGATTCTTTGAAACAGCATTGGCTGCCTACGGGCAAGAAGGTGAGCCATGTCCACGGTGCGGGAGACAAATTAGGCGAATAGCCTTTGCAAATCGTTCATCACATTTTTGTCCAAAGTGTCAGGTAAAGGCGAAAGCTCGCACCTAAGTTATGTGTAAGATTCCGAAATGAAATTTAGGGCATTCGCAATCACAGCTACATTGATTTTGACTATTTCCGCTCCGTTGGCTCTTGCTGCCACGACTCCGGTCCTCTCGGCCCAGGTCAGCAATTTTCCGATGGTCAATGATCCATGTAAAAAAGCTGGACAATGGTCTGGTTTTTCAGATTCTCGCTATGTCTTAAAAAACTGGAAGAGCATTGATAAATCTGAACAATTTAATGAGTTCCCCGGCCCAGGGTTTGGAATATTTGTCTGTAAGTTAGTTAAATCTAAATTAATGTGGGAGCACTATTCAACATATGAAATAAATTATGCCCCCGGTGCTGTGTATTCAGCATCCTCGCCATTTGTTGCAAAAATCTTGCAGCAACGAGCTGTTGCATATCCAGGTACAGGCAAGATGTGTGAGGTTAATAATTGCCCGCTTGGAAGTACCGGCCCAGCTGGTGGAATTGTTTTTTATGATGCAGGAAGTCAGAAGCCCTGGGGAAGATATTTAGAAGTAGCACCTCAAGGATGGACAGGTAGCACTACAGACCTCGCCGATCCAAGTGCATTCTGGTGCGACAACTTGAGTCCGCAAGAACTTGGTTCTGTTACAGACCTAGGCGTAACTCTTGGATCACTCGATGTACCTAAGACTATTGGAACCGGAAAGATACTTACTACGAAAATGCTGAAGCGATGTTCGAATGGCGCAGCATCGGTAGCAGCTGCATACCTGGGTGGCGGAACAAGTGATTGGTTCTTGCCCTCTCTCGGTGAAATCAATGAACTCTGCAAATTTTCGTATGGCCAACTAAATTCACCCGCCTACATCCTTTGTGATCATATTGGAACACCTCGATTAGGTTTGAAGTCAACTTATTGGTCTTCCCAGCAAATGCTGCCAAGATTTCCATTGATCGGTGTTGCCGCATACCAACCTTCTAAATTGGGTGAGAGAAACGAGCAGCCGTTCACTGCACCTGCAAACGTTGATGCATATGCATTCATCCGCCCAATCCGAGCTTTCACCTCACCCAGCGATGCCATTCAGAAATCAGGCATCGTTCAATTAGCAGGTGTGGGAGATCCAAATTGGCCTGCCAAATGTCCGGCAGTATTAGATATCGCCGGCGGAGAACAGCCTCAGGTAACTGGCTTTTTCTTTGACGGCACCAAAGAAGAATTTGTACGACTCGAGACGAATTCTGCAACACCAGTAACCAGCGCGAAAGATCTCGTTGGTTGCTACGCCGACCTAAAAAGCTTGAAGAGTTCCATCGGAAATACTTACCATATCGGTTCAATCAATCGAGATTACAAGGGCTATTACTGGCTCAACGCACAAGGAGTTAAATTTGGACTCACTCTTTCAGGAATGACCATGATTACCGACAAGGCAAATCCTTATTATGACGAAGGACATCAATTCATACTGAGGAAGTGATGCGCGCGCATACACCGAGGCCAGTGGGATCTTCCACCTAACAAAGTATTCGCCATAACTTCACTCGAATTAGGTTGACGGGCCTAGATGTTGAAATAGGATTCCACAATGTCTAAAAGAATGAGCTCGAAAGTCAAGGCTCGTGGATTTTCGGAGATGTTTCTTCTTCGAGCCCCACAAATAGCCCTAGCTCTCTTTCTAGTTTTTCTCTTTTACTCCACTGTTCAATCTCTACCACCGAGAGCTATTACTATTGAAGCTGGAGTTAAAGGTGGGCTATATGACCAGTATGCCCAAAGGTTAAAAGCGGATCTCAATCAATACGGCATCAAAACAACTGTCTTAAATCGTAAAGATTCCAACCTCATTGCATCCGATATTAACGACCCAAATAATCCAACAATTGGTGGATTCGTCGCCCAAAAATTAGAGCCGGATAAATATCCTAACCTAAATCAAATCGGGACTGTAGAAAATGCCCCAATCTATTTTGTGACTGCAGCTAATTCGAAAATAGATTCGCTCTACAAATTAACAAAACAATCACTTGCGCTTTACCCCGCGGGCTCCTCAGCCTACGATCTGTGCAGAAAAGTTTTGGATATTTATGGTGTCAATTCTAATATAACTCCAAAACCCGTCGGTAATGAAAACGCGATCATTCAATCAGTATTAAATAATCAAAATGACCTCGGCTGCTTTCTTACTAATTCTTATGATTCAACAATCTTAAAATACATAACGCTAGGCAAGTTAAAGGTAATCTCTCTTGAAAATACTCTGGGTGCTTCAATACATTCAGTCTATTTCCAGCAAAATACCTTGCAACCTGGTTCTTTGAGTGTCAATCCACCTATACCGCAAAATTCAATCAATCTACTCTCTGTTCCCATTGAGTTCATGGTCAAGTCGCATTTGAATCATTCCTTAATTACGGCAATTACACTCAGCTTGAAATCAGAATTCTCGCCGCCGTCTCCTTTTTATATTGCTAAGACTTTCCCAACTGCACAATTTATTGATTTCCCAGTTGATTCACGTAGTCAGTCAGTCCTTAAAAACGAAAAACCTTGGATGTATGACCACTTCTCATTCCCCATTGCCGCCTTCCTTGACCAATGGCTCAATACTTATGGCGCAATTTTAGGTACGTTGGTCGTCATGCTGACTGTCCTTGATCACATTGGTTTCAGAAAATTCTTAGTCAAAATTCAGAACTCCCGAGTGCGTTCGGCCAATAGGTACCTAGACAGAATCCTTCTTAAATCTAAAACGGTGGGCTTAACAGAAGCTGAAAAAAGGCATCTAGCCAGCATGGAGAGGTGGGTTTCAAAGCAGGCTCTCGATGCTCAATATCTCAAGAGAAAAATTGATAATTTCCCGCTAGATGACTCATAGCCGACCCAGTGATTAAGCGTTAACGGAAAGCCAATAAACGCTCTCGCGGTTGCGTTCCAAAATTCCAAAATCAATCATGTGCCGCCTTATTGCCGCAGTGTCAGGATGATATTTCAAGATAATTGCATTGAGTTCGGTTTCTGGATACTGGACGCCAGGTGATAACTCCTGAGCGATATGCCACAGGACTGCCAGTTTCTTGGCGCGTTTAACTGGAATACTGATTAAGGTTCCATCCGGGTTCAGGAACTGATCAATCTGTTCAGGCATATAAGAATTGTACTGGGAAGCTAAAGCAACGACGCTATGCAAAGGAAGTGAAAGTCGGAAGTCCTCCGATTATTTCGAAACTAAGGAATTTGCCTAAGATTTTACGCAGCCAACCGCCCAATTTTTGATCGACTCAATCTCAGTAATAAATATCCAATCCCCACATAGACCACAAAATTGAGCATCGTTCCCGTCCAGTCGAAACCACCAGTGACTTGATGCTTGTACTGCACCGCACTCTGCAGCTGCATGGGAAAGTCGGATATTCCGTGGAGCAAAATTGGCATCCAAATAGTCCCCGTAAAAACCATCAGGCCGCATGCTAGATATCCAAAAGCTGCGGCATTCACTGCTTGCCCAGCCGTATATTTGAAGGACTGTCCGCCCCAGACAACATTGCCAAGGTGTAGTAATCCGAAATGAACGGATGAAAGAACGGCTGCGATATTTACGCCATATTTGTCGAGGAACCCGAAGATCAAGCCGCGACTAAATAGTTCCTCATCGATACCGATGAAGAGTGCAAAAACAAATCCTTCGAGTATCACCCAGATACTGTGACCTTTGTAGGAAGTATGTAAAAACTCTGGGATAGTTAAGTACGCAACAATTCCGAATCCAATCAAAAGCTTGAACGGATTTTGGACAACGAATAGCCGCCTAAACATTCGTGGCTTAAGCGCCCAGATCACCGCCAACCACACAAAAGCTGTGACAGCTCGGTAAGAAATCGCCATCCAGAAATGTGAAACGGGCAACTTATCAAATGGGATCCAACTAAACCCCCAAATCGAGAAGGCAGTCATAGCCGCAATCAAAACAGCAGATTGAAAGACTGACTTCGGCTGCGATAATTTAGTTGACGCCTGGCTCATAGTCTCAGAGTAGATTCATGCACTGACAATCTCGGACAATCAATGTCAGTGGCAAGCCCTATCTTGATGTCATGAAGCAATGCCCTGTTTGTAGGTCGACAGAAGGTGTCCGGCAATACCTCTACGGGATGCCGGCTGAAGCGCCGGATCCCGCAAAGTTTATTATCGGCGGTTGCGTGGTTTTTGAGGATATGCCGGACTACAAATGCCTCACCTGCTCCACGGATTTCTATGAGAAATTGGAGAAATATCAGAACCGGTTTGTCTCATCAGATGCATCCGGGATTAGCTTTCAATGCCCCAACTGCAAGGGATGGTATCCCGCAGTGAGTGATACGGGTGATCACAAATGTTCGATCGATTGAGCGCAAATAACTTCGCTTGTTGAAGCCTGGCCATTCGTGTTTTCGTGTCCATCACAGATCGCCACCCTTGCTAGTGTCTTCATTCTCAACCTCGAGGTCAGTGACAACTTCGGTGTCGGTCTGTTTCACAACATCCAAGCTCACGCCTAACAACCAACGCTCGCGTGGAGTTAGCTCAGCTAACGACGTAACCTTTCGAGTGCCATTTGGCCCAATCAGATACATTCCCCTGGAAATTGCGCCTTCTTCATTAATTTCTTCCATGACAAACCAGTCCTTCTGGACCTCATTATTAGAAGCCCGCTCTTCTGGCGGTGTGTTTCATCGCCAGCAGGTCTTCCTTCAGAACCACCGTGCGCGGTTAGCGCGGATTGGTACTAAGCAAGCTAAAGGGCTTAACGCTTAGTTCTTGACCTAAGTAAAAGATAACACAGGTGACTGACATCAAGTTATAAACACGACTGGTCTTACACCAATAAAACCCCGGTGATTAAGAGTTATCGGACAAAAAGAAAAGGGCCGCAACGTCTGCGACCCTTGTTGATTTAAAGCGTTTATTTAACAGATCTAAGTACCGCCACAACCTTGCCCAAGATCTCTGCGTTATCTGCAGGAATGGGAGCGAAGTCGGAGTTGGCGGGGAGGAGCCAGTAGTGGCCGTCCTTTTTGGAGAATGTTTTGACGGTTGCTTCACCATCAATCATGGCTGCAACGATCTCGCCTTTTTCGGCGTTCTTTTGTTGGCGAATGACAACGAAGTCGCCGTCGCAAATGGCGGCATCGATCATGGAGTCGCCCTTTACTTTGAGCATGTAGATCTCGCCTTTGCCGACTAGGGATTCGGGAAGGGTATGGACTTCTTCAATGTTCTGGTCTGCGGTGATTGGGATACCGGCAGCGATTTGGCCAACGAGTGGAACGTTGCGTGTCTTCTCGGCTTGCTGCTTTGGCTCATCTCCTGGGAGGCGCACTTCAAGGGTGCGGCCTTTGGAATCCTTGTTGAGGAATCCCTTTTCTTCCAGAGCCTTGAGCTGGTAGGAGACCGAGGCGGGAGAGGCGAGGCCTGCTAATTCGCCGATTTCACGCATAGATGGCGGGAAACCGTTTGTTTCGATGGAATCTTTGATGGCCAGGAGGATCTTGATCTGGCGGGGAGTGAGTCCGTTGGAATCGGCTGGGCCGTCGGGGAGCTCGGAGATCTTTTTCGTCATGGGATAAGGGTAGGGCAAGTTTGGGAATTTGTCGAACATTTGTTCGCATTTGTCGGTGGAAGTGTGTATAGTTTCATTTCGTACAGATGTTCGAATCCCCTCGAACATCGGTGGTTGTAAAGGAAGTGGTTCTCATGGCACTTACAAATCGTGGCAAGAATCTAGTTCGCGGCGTTGCTGTTGCATCGCTATTAGTAGTGATTGGCGCTGGTTTTAGCGCTGTTGGGTCAAGCGCTTCTGAAAAGGTTGTTGGCGCTTCTGCATCCGTTACCTCTGGAGATTATGTGCGCGTTGTCGTTGCACCGGGAGAGACCCTGTGGAGCGTCGCTGCTCTTGTGGCTGGATCTTCCGATGTAGCTAACGTGGTCGATGAGATCGTGGCGATTAATCACTTGGCTTCATCTTCAGTGGCAGCAGGAACTCGTTTACTCGTACCCATTAAGTGAGGGCTAGTCCGCACCCCGCCTCTTTTGAGTCGGAGGGGGTGAGAGTACGTTCCGATTGAATTCTGGGCATCGGCGCTCGGAGTAAAAAGGAGCGGAAATGACGGATTACGTTGCACCTGGATTACCAGGAAGCAAAGCAACCTTTAAAGCACGTTATGACCATTGGATTGGCGGGGAGTACGTAAAGCCAACTTCAGGTCAATATTTTGAAAATGTAACTCCAGTAACCGGAAAAGTATTTTGCGAAGTTGCACGCGGAAATGCAGCAGATATCGATCTTGCTTTGGATGCAGCGCATAAAGCAGCGCCTGCTTGGGGCAAGACATCTGCAACCGAGCGCGCAATTATCTTGAACAAAATCGCCGATGTTATGGAAGCCAATCTCGAAGCAATCGCTGTTGCTGAAACATGGGATAACGGCAAGCCAATTCGCGAAACAATCAATGCTGATATTCCTCTAGCAATCGATCACTTCCGCTATTTCGCAGGATGCATTCGTGCGCAAGAGGGATCATCAACTCAACTTGATAATGACACAGTTGCATATCATTTCCACGAGCCTCTAGGTGTGGTCGGACAGATCATTCCGTGGAACTTCCCAATCTTGA
>CAILYP010000174.1:0-1573 GCA_903838475.1 uncultured Actinomycetes bacterium
ATATTTACACCACTCATTTCAACTGCCCCAAACGCACGAGCATCTTCAACCTCAGTGAGATAAAGCGAAATGTCTGCCTTATTTTCTGCGTGAAAATTGATCTGGCCTTTGAGGTCATGACTGCTTAAAACATCACCGTTAAAGATGACTACTGGGCCATCTTCGTGCAGCATTTTTGCAGCATTTTCGATTGCTCCCCCTGTACCAAGAGCAACTTCTTCGACTGCATATCGGATCTTTATTCCAAAGCGAGATCCATCACCAAAGTAAGGCTCAAAGATCTCAGCTAAATAGGATGTAGCAAGAACAATCTCTTTGATTCCAGCATCTCTGGCTTTAACAATTTGATGCTGTGTGAATGGAATACCTGCTACAGAAAGCATGGGTTTAGGTGTCTTAAATGTCAGTGGTTGAAGGCGGGTTCCAAAGCCTCCAACAAGCAAAATTGCTGACTGCGCTTTGCTCACTACTTCACCTACGCATTCATTCTTGCAGCAGCGCGGGTAATCTCGTCATCGGTAGCGGTGAGTGCGACACGAATATATTGCGCCCCAGCGTCTCCATAAAAATGACCAGGTGTGACAAGTACGCCACGATCGGCAAGAAAGGCAACTGAATCCATATCTGCCTCTCCTCTTGTGCACCAAATATATAAACCAGCTTCTGTGTGCTCGACTTTAAAACCTAGTGTTTCCAGCGCCGGGCGCAACACCGAACGCCTGTGGGCATATCGATCTGCCTGTTCGTTGACATGTTTTTCATCTCCGAGTGCTGCAATCATTGCTGTCTGTACTGGGGCTGAAAGAATCATTCCTGCATGCTTTCTTACCTCACGTATTTTGGCAATGAGAGCGCTATCTCCGACAACAAGACCAGCGCGATAGCCAGCCATATTTGATCGCTTAGATAGAGAGTAAATCCCAAGTAAATTTTCATTGTTCCCCGATGCAGCTTTAAATATTGATACTGGGGCAGGGGCACTTGTGGTTGCTGGAAAGTTTATATAACACTCATCACTTGCTATCACTGTCTTGTTTTTGCGTGAATATTTAATGATCTCTTCAAGTTCAGAGAGTGGCGCAACTCTGCCGGTTGGGTTTGATGGGGAGTTCACCCAAACAAGGTCAGCTTCCGACCATTTTGTGGGATCGATATCTACTGCTTCATTTTTCGCATGAGCAAGAAGTGAACTTACTAAATATGTTGGGTAAGCAATCTTTGGATAGAGGACTTTCTTTGACTCAAGGGCAGAAGGAAGCCATGCAATAAATTCTTTAGAACCAATAGTTGGCAAAACATCAAAGTCACCCGATATACCTAATTGATTAATTGCCCAACTGCGCATTGCTTCCCGCAATGCTTGAGAGCCGATTGTCAGAGGGTAACCAGGAGAGTTTGAAGATTGAGTTAATGCTTGTTGGATAAATTCAGGAGTTGAATCAACGGGCGTTCCTACAGAAAGATCAATTCCGCCTTCAGGATGTGCTTTCGCGCGTTCTCCATAAGGGGCAAGTACATCCCAGGGGAAATCCGGGAGTTTGATCTTTTACTCGCCAGCCTTCGCAGGTGCGGC
>CAILYP010000175.1:0-1630 GCA_903838475.1 uncultured Actinomycetes bacterium
CGCCCAGCACGAGACGGGCGACTTGGCCCTTGAGATTATGGAATTTCAACTCGGATGTCGTATAAATCCCGATACCGGATGAGTTCAAATTTACGTCGTGTTTGAATATTGGGGCACCTGAAACCTTTGGCAAGATTTCAACCGTCACGGTCTTGTTGCCAAAAGCCTTCCCTAATTGGACAGTAAGCCTTACATAATTATAAGTAACAGCCTGAACAAGAAGAGATTTCTTTGAAATCTTTGCAGGGCGAGGAGTGACTTTTTGAGTATTCACTGGAGCTGGTGTCGGTGCTGGAGCAGCCTGCGCAGACGTAACCGGTGAAACCTCAGGTTCTGTTATAGAAATATTTAGAACATCTGACTTTGAATGCAAGTAAATCTCAGAGCCCAACTTTTGTGCGAGCACCCCGCAAGTTCCAGCGCTCAACGCAGTAAGCAAGCCAAATACCGTTTAAAGCAGTGGCTTGCTTGTATATCCAGGTCCTTTCACTCATTATTGCTTTATGAAAATACTTGTCGATTCACTTTCGTCCAAAGGCTCTAATCGGATAGTTATTTTTTCAACAATTCTGGCTGTTTCGTTTTTACCACAAGGGTTTGCGCAAGCGGTCAATTCGTTTAAGAGCTCAAACCTCACTGTCCACGGCAATACCTTTGTAGAACATATTGCGATGAGTACTAAATCCTCAAAGGGTCCCCGTCAATGGGGCTCGATTGCTTCGAGCGCAGATGGAACTCATCTCATTGCTGCGGAAAACTTTGGAAACCTTGTTACTTCTTCAAATTCCGGATTGACTTGGATAGATCGAACCTCTGCTGGTGCACGAAATTGGAATTCAGTCGCGTCAAGTAGTGATGGATCAAAACTCGTAGCCGTCGTAGGCAGTGATACTGGAACTCCGGGTGCATCAGGAGGCGAGATTTATACCTCAACGGATTTCGGTGCTACTTGGACGGCCCGAACTTCTGCGGGAAATAGGTGGTGGTGTTCTGTAACGATGAGCAGCGATGGAACTCATATTGCGGCGACCATATCTGCATCGGCAAAAGTTGTTGGCACTGGGGCTACTCGAAAGAAAGTAATAATTGGTACTGATATTTTTACTTCAACTGACTCAGGCGCAACATGGACTGATCAAACCGGATCAAGCCCACAAAATTGGGGTCCCATAACATCAAATAGCGATGGCACACACCTGGCCGCCGCCGTTGCCTACAATGGGGATATTTTTACCTCCTCGGATTCCGGTGCAACATGGATCGATCAAGCTAGCTCCGGTCACCACAATTGGATGTCTATCGCGTCAAGCAGTGATGGCACACATCTTGTTGCGACATCAGATGATGGCCCAGGCGGAGATATCTTCACTTCTGCAGATTCTGGTGCAACTTGGACTGATCAAAGTTCTGCAGGTTCGCGTTACTGGGGCGGGGTCAGTTCAAGCAGTAATGGTAAAAAATTGGCTGCCGTTGTAAACACAGGTTACCTTTACACGTCATCAGATTATGGAGTTACTTGGACTGCTAGAAAATCCGCAGGGGCGCAAGGCTGGAATGACATTGCATCAAGTAGTGATGGAACCAAACTTGCAGCGGTACCACATTCAGGAAAAGATGGTGCGACAGGGCC
>CAILYP010000176.1:0-3739 GCA_903838475.1 uncultured Actinomycetes bacterium
TGACAAGGGCGAAGCCCACATGGTTGATGTATCTGATCGTGACGTCACAACAAGAACTGCACATGCTTCAAGCAAAGTACTTCTTAAAGCCGAAGTTCTTAAATTAATCGCTGAGGGCAGTACACCTAAAGGTGATGTCCTTGCCACTGCTCGCATCGCAGGCATTATGGGCGCAAAGAAAACTTCAGAATTAATTCCGTTGTGTCACCCACTTTCAATCTCAAAAATTACTGTTGATTTAAAAATTGTGAGTGACGGCGTTGAAATAAAGTCATTTGTGAAAATTGCCGATAAGACTGGCGTTGAAATGGAAGCACTCACCGCAGTATCTGTTGCTGCGCTTACGATTATTGACATGGTCAAAGCACTTGATCCGCACGCAAGTATTACTGACATTCGTGTTGATGAAAAAGATGGCGGCCGAAACGGATCGTGGAAGCGTTAATGAAGAGTGCGCTAGTTATTACCGCTAGTAATCGGGCCTCTGCAGGCGTATATGAAGATAAGTCAGGAAAAATACTAGTTGAGGGCTTAGAAAACTTGGGTTATCAGATCACAGAGTCGATCATTGTCCCTGATAATCTTGCTCAAATTTCTGGTGCTATTAAAAGTGGAATAGAGAAGAAAATAGATTTAATTGTGACAACAGGTGGTACTGGTGTCTCGCCTATGGACATAACACCAGAGGCAACTGCCCCGCTTATAGAAAAAATTCTCCCTGGCTTCTCAGAAGCACTTCGTGCTTATGCACGAGATAAAGTTCCAACAACTGATCTTTCCCGAGCAATTGCAGGTGTGACTGACAAGAGTTTGATTGTAAATTTGCCAGGTTCTCCAGGCGGAGTAAAAGATGGTTTAGTTATTCTTGAACGCCTTGCAAGCCACATTCACGACCAAGTTGCCGGACATGATCACAGCGCTAGTAACTGAGAATAAAATTGATATTGACACCCTTACTGCTTCAGTAAGGAGTGATAAAGCCGGCGCGGTTGCAACTTTTTCGGGTGATGTTCGAAACCACGATGAGAACCGTGATGTCCTTTCACTGACCTATGAGATTCACCCCAGCGCGCAAGCTGTCATAGAAGAGATCGCCAATCGTATTGCTAAAAAACATGAAATTATCAATGCCGCTGTGGTGCATAGGTACGGACAGATCCCTATAGGCGATAGTGCATTTGTGGTGGTAGTGTCCTCTGCACATAGAGGCCCTGCCTTTGATGCTTGCCAAGAAATTGTTGATGTTGTTAAGACTGAGTTACCTATCTGGAAATTCCAGGTCTTCGCTGACGGTACAAACGAATGGGTAAATAGCGCATGAGCTCTTTGATTGATACATATGGGCGCGTTCATCGCGACCTGCGTGTCTCTTTAACTGATCGCTGCTCTTTGCGCTGCACATATTGCATGCCTCATGACTTTGCAGCATGGCTTCCAAACGAAAGCCTGCTCACAACAGATGAATTAATTTTTATTATTGAAGCAGCAGTTTCTCAAGGAATTGACGAGATCAGGCTCACTGGTGGGGAACCACTTCTACGCCCAGATATCGTCGAGATTGTTAAACGTATTAATGAGATTAAAAATCCACCCAAGCTCTCGATGACAACAAATGGCTTGGCCCTAGCAAAACTTGCGCAGCCACTAGTTGATGCAGGATTAGAGCGCATCAATATTTCACTTGATACTTTGAGTAAAGAGCGATTTAAGCAATTAACCTTCCGCGATCGGATTGAAGATGTCTTTGCTGGTATTGCTGCCGCCAAGAGCGCAGGCCTAACGCCAGTAAAAATTAACTCCGTCCTTATGCGCAACGTAAACGAAGATGAGGCGCCAAAGATTTTGGCATGGGCTCTGTCAGAAGGCTTAAATCTTCGCTTTATTGAACAGATGCCACTTGATGCTGGTGGCACATGGAGCCGTGAAGATCTAGTAACGGCCGATGAAATTTATGCGCAATTGCAGAATGAATACACCCTTTCACCTGTTGATGATCGCGGATCATCACCTGCAGAAGAATTTTATGTGAATGGAACAAAAGAAATTGTTGGAATTATTGGAAGTGTCACTCGTCCCTTTTGCGGTGCATGTGACCGAGTTCGCTTAACTTCTGACGGACAAATCCGTAACTGCTTATTTTCAATGGGAGAGACAGATCTACGCTCTATTGTAAGAAATGATGATCTATCTCAAGAACAGAAGCAAGAAAGATTAGTTGCTGCTTTTCATGCAAGCGTTAAAGCAAAACTTCCAGGTCACGGTATTAATGAGCCAAATTTCATTCAGCCACTCAGGCCTATGTCTGCAATTGGTGGATAGTTTTTAACCACCAGCAAAGCGGGGCAACACATCAATCTGATCAAAGTCCTTAAGGCTGCTCTCAGCGCCCCTGCACGCAACACCATTCTTAAGATATGAACAGCTGGGTAAAACTGGAGCAAGGCTTGGAAATTTTTTGCCTAAATTAGAAATTAACTCACCAAGATTTGCAGCCTCTACCTCAGTTGTAGATGTGCCAGCAGCAGCGCGCGCTGCTGCATAGAATGAAATCTTTGCCATAGGAAAAGGATAGTCCACGTTCCAAAGTTGGCCATAGATCTTTAAAGTGCTGGGGATAGGCTTGGCACATGAGCATGAGCGCCGGCAGAGTTCTGTCTATCAATATTGCTGGAACTTTCAAATCCCACAATTGGCTAGACGGTGAAAACCGCACAGGTATCGATAAAAAATCCGTAGAAGGACTTGTTGATTTTAGTAATGACCGTGTTGCAGGAGATCACGTTTCCGATACGACAAACCATGGCGGATATGACAAAGCCATCTATTCATATGCTCGGGAAGATGCAATCTGGTGGGAATCAATCATTGGAAAAGAGATTGCATATGGGCAATTTGGTGAAAATCTCACAACGCAAGGAGTAGATATCACCGGTGCAATTATTGGTGAGCGATGGCGCATCGGAGAAGTTCTCTTAGAGATATCTGAACCTCGAATACCATGTCGCATCTTTGCGGGGTTTTGGGACCGCCCAACACTGATTAAGGAATTCACAGAGGCAAATCGTCCTGGCACATATTTAAGAATTCTTGAAGAGGGGATGTTCGAGCGTAAAACGCATATTGATGTCATTTACCAACCAGATCATGGAATAACCGTGGGAGATTTATTTGCAGCTCGGTCAGGAACCCGAGAAAAAATTGCCGAGATTGCTAATGTTCAAGAACTATCTCTTGAATATAAACAATGGGCAAATCGAGTATTGGAATCACTTTCGAAATGAAAGCAGAGCTCGCCACCCAATAAGAAAGAAGGATAAAAAAGCAAAGGCAACAATAATGAAAGAAACTGCAGTCCCCTGACCTGAGATAACTCGCAAAATCATTCCTATAACCACGGTGAAAAGAGCAATGCGTAGCCCACTACTTTTTGTGGTCACTGAGCAATTTGTGCGTCCAACAAATAGCCAGCCAGATAAAAGGCCCACTGTAAAAGGCCACATTGTCGTAAAAATTCCATCGAGTGAGTTTCCATCTTTGTGAGTATGGCGACCAATCGCTACGAACACTAGAACACAAATAAAATCGATGAGATACGCACTCTTTTTCATAGTATGAAGATAGTACTCGCGGAGGAATTGGTGCATGGTTAGGCTTCGTTGCTTTTGTGGGTAATCATGCGTGTAGTCTTAGCCTTTCTTTAGGGCCCCGATAGCCCAATGGCAGAGGCAGAGGACTTAAA
>CAILYP010000177.1:0-1551 GCA_903838475.1 uncultured Actinomycetes bacterium
AGATCCCCATGAACGCTGATCCAGTGAAGTATGAAGTGGATAAGGAAAGTGGCGCCATTTTCGTAGACCGTTTTATGGGCACCGCAATGCACTACCCATGTAACTACGGCTACATCAATAAAACCATCGCTGGTGACGGTGACCCTGTTGACGTTCTTGTCATTACTCCATTTCCACTGATTCCAGGTGTTGTTGTTAGCTGCCGTGCAATTGGCGTTCTCCAAATGGAAGATGAAGCTGGACAAGACGCTAAATTATTGGCAGTTCCAGAAGACAAGATTTTGCCGATCTATACTCACTGGCAAAAGCCAGAAGATATCAATGAATTACGCCTTAACCAAATCCAACACTTCTTTGAGCACTATAAAGATCTCGAACCAGGTAAATGGGTCAAAGTAAATGGCTGGGGTGGCGTTGCAGATGCTCATAAAGAAATCTTGGAAGGCATCGAGCGCTACAACAAAGAACATCCGTCAATTTAATTTACTGACTCATTGATAAAGGCTTTGTGATTCGGAGTGAGTACACAGAAAATCGCCCTAGTCCAAATGAACCCAATGCTGGGAGATTTGGCTGGTAACGCGCAACAGATTCACAAAGCTGCCCAAGACGCCTTTAAGCAAGGCGCCAAGCTAGTAGTTACTCCAGAGCTAGCGCTCACCGGCTATCCTCCCGAAGATTTATTACTGCGCCCTGCTTTCATTGAAAAAGTGCAGCAACAGCTCGAACTCTTAATGAAAGAGTTAGCTCAATACCCAGGGCTTACTGTGCTGGTGGGACACCCCAAAAAGACTTCAGCTGGTCTGCAAAACTATGCGTCTGTTTTGCAAAACGGCAAAGTCATTGCAGGCTATGCCAAACAAGAATTGCCCAACCATGAAGTATTTGATGAAGTGCGTTACTTCGTTCCTGGCAACGAGGCTTGTGTATTTGAATGTAACGGTATTCACTATGGTGTGATCCTCTGTGAAGACGCATGGCATGCTGGTCCCGCTAAACAAGCACATGCTGCCGGCGCTCAAGTTTTACTGGTTCCCAATGCGTCACCCTATCACCTGAAAAAAGAAGCTTTGCGGATTGATGTGCTGCGTGGACATATCACACAAACCAAAATGCCTTTGATCTACGTCAATGCGGTTGGCGGACAAGACGAATTGGTATTTGATGGCGGGTCGTTTGCATTAAATGCTGCCGGTGAAGTGGTGATGGCAATGCCCCAGTTCGAAGTTGGCCTCGGTATCGTTAGCATCAACTCCTCTGGTCAATTAGAAAATGGGTTGATCAGTCCGCCACAAAGTGTTGAGGCACAGGCTTATGAAGCACTTGTTCTAGGCGTACGCGACTACGTTACTAAAAATCATTTCCCAGGGGTCATCATTGGCTTATCAGGTGGCGTAGATTCTGCTTTAGTGCTGGCTATTGCGGTTGATGCCTTAGGCGCTGACAAAGTACGCGCCGTGATGATGGCTTCACGCTATACAGCAGATATCTCCTGGATTGATGCAAGCGAGCTAGCCAAGAATCTGGGTGTGCAATACGACGAAATTCCCA
>CAILYP010000178.1:0-14904 GCA_903838475.1 uncultured Actinomycetes bacterium
AGGCATCTCAGGCATCTCAGGCATCTCAGGCATCTCAGGCATCTCAGGCATCTCAGGCATCTCAGGCATCTCAGGCATCTCAGGCAAGTCAGGCAAGTCAGGCAAGTCAGGCAAGTCAGGCAAGTCAGGCATGTCTAAAGAGTATCCGAGAGGCGCACTCCGGCCCTCCTCCAGCCTCCAGCCTCCCTAAAGGGCAAGAAACATACTTGTAACATTCACGATATGCCACTTTCACAGGGTGGCCGTACTATTTATCCAACAAGGACCCGCTGACGTGTCCGGAAATGTCCGACTAATTCCTGGATTGATTTCCACATCGGAAAGTAATTTCGGAAAACTAATAGGAGAACAATGTTTAAAAATTCTACTGAAATCTTCGATTTCATAAAGAAAAACGATGTGAAGTTGATCGACGTCCGCTTCATCGATCTGCCAGGCATACAGCATCACTTCAACGTACCTGTCGAATCATTTGATGAAGCTGTATTTACCGAAGGTTTGATGTTCGATGGTTCATCTATCCGTGGTTTCCAATCAATTCATGAGTCGGATATGAAATTACTTCCAATTCCTTCATCTGCTTACATCGATCCATACCGCACAGTGAAGACTCTTATTATTCTTTTCTCAGTTCATAACCCAATCGATAACACTCCTTATTCACGTGACCCACGCGGTGTTGTGAAGAAAGCTGTTGATTATCTTCAGTCGACTGGCATTGCAGATACTGCATTTTTTGCTCCGGAAGCAGAGTTCTACGTATTTGATGCGATTCGTTTCAGCACTGGTATGAACGAGTCCTATCATCACATCGATTCATATGAGGGTTGGTGGAATACCGGAGTTGAGAAGGATCCAGACGGTACTCCAAACCGCGGATACCGTACTCGTATCAAAGGCGGATATTTCCCGGTTTCTCCTACAGATCAATTCGCGGATCTTCGCGATGAAATGGTCATGAAACTCGGAGAAGTTGGACTCCTAGTTGAACGTTCACACCATGAAGTAGGAACAGCCGGGCAGATGGAAATTAACTATCGCTTTGCTGACATTCAACAAGCAGGCGACGATGTAATGAAATTTAAATACGTTGTAAAAAATACTGCTTGGCAAAATGGTAAGACAGCTACATTTATGCCAAAGCCACTCTTCGGAGATAACGGTTCAGGTATGCACGTCCATCAGTCCCTGTGGAAAGATGGAAAGTCATTGATGTACCAGAAGGGCAACTACGGAGACCTTTCTGATATTGCTCGTTGGTATATCGGTGGGCTGTTGAAGCATGCGCCATCTCTTCTCGCGTTCACTAACCCAACCGTTAATTCCTATCGTCGCTTGGTACCTGGATATGAAGCTCCGGTTAATTTGGCTTACTCAGCTCGTAACCGTTCTGCTTGTATTCGTATCCCAATCACTGGCGATAATCCGAAAGCTAAGCGCATTGAATTCCGATGCCCTGATCCTTCATCAAATCCATACCTAGCATTCGCTGCGATGTTGATGGCTGGCCTTGATGGAATTGAGAACAAAATTGAGCCACCTGCCCCAGTAGATAAAGATATCTACGAACTTTCAGGTGAAGAAGCTGCTGCAATTGCACAGGTTCCTGGTTCACTTGAGGCAGCTCTTGATAATCTTGAAAAGGATCATGCCTTCCTTACAAAGGGTGGAGTATTCACCGATGATCTCATCAGCACATGGATTACCTGGAAGCGTAAAGAGGAAGTTGATTACGTTCGCTTGCGTCCACATCCAGCAGAGTTCGAGCTTTACTACGATCTCTAAGATCTAATGACCGACTAAATCCGTCTCAACAAAAAACCCCACCAGAGATGGTGGGGTTTTTTAGTTAAGCGTTAGAGATTTCTAGTTATTAGTAGGAAAGCCTAAATTCACTCCGCCATGGCTAGGGTCTAACCAGCGGCTAGTAACAACTTTTCCACGAGTGAAGAAATGCACTCCCTCAGTTCCGTGCGCATGCGTGTCTCCGAAGAGAGACTTCTTCCAGCCTCCGAAGGAAAAATAAGCCATTGGAACTGGAATTGGGACGTTAATTCCGACCATTCCAACTTCAACTTCATTTTGGAATTTGCGTGCCGCTCCCCCGTCATTTGTAAAGATTGCTGTTCCATTTCCATACAAGTGGCTATTCACCAAATTGAGCGCTTCCTCATAACTCTTGGCACGAATAACTGATAACACTGGGCCAAAAATCTCTTCTTTATATACTTTCATTGCGGGAGTTACATGATCAATGAGGGTTGGTCCAAGGAAGAAGCCGTTGCCTTCAACCTTTAGTGTGCGACCATCCACAACAACTTTGCCACCTTCAGCTTCGCCAGCATCAATGTAGCTTGCAACTTTATCGCGATGCACCTTGGTAACAAGTGGTCCCATATCGCTGCCTTTGGCGCCATCGCCAACTTTGATTGAGGCCATTCGTTGTGCAATCTTTTCTACCAACGCATCGCCAACAGGTTCTACGGCAACAAGCGCTGAAATCGCCATACAGCGTTCACCAGCTGAACCGAATCCTGCATTTACTGCTGAGTCAGCCGCCAGGTCCAAATCTGCATCTGGTAGAACAATCATGTGGTTCTTTGCTCCGCCTAGGGCCTGAACTCGCTTACCGTGCTTAGTGCCTGTCTCGTAGACATACTGCGCAATCGGAGTTGAACCGACAAATGATATTGATTTGATTCCTGGATGCGCCAAGAGTGCGTCGACGGCAACTTTATCTCCGTGAAGCACATTAAATACTCCATCAGGTAAGCCTGCTTCACGCAATAGCTCTGCCATGAACATCGCTGCGCTTGGATCTTTTTCTGACGGTTTAAGAATCACCGAGTTACCAGTAGCAAGTGCAATTGGGAAGAACCACATTGGCACCATGGCTGGAAAATTAAATGGCGAAATGATTGCAACTGGCCCAAGTGCTTGGCGAATAGAGTAAACATCGACACCAGTTGAAACTTCTTCTGAGAATCCACCTTTTAGAAGATGAGGAATTCCGCAGGCGAACTCGACTACTTCTAGACCCCGAACTACTTCTCCAAGAGCATCACTTAAAACTTTTCCATGCTCTGCTGTAATGAGTTCAGCAATCTTGCTCTTATTTACATTCATCAATTCTCGGAACGCAAACATCACCTGAGTACGCTTTGTGAGAGAACTATGCCTCCACGTTGCAAATGCTTCAGTTGCAATCGCTACGGCGTGATCCACGGTGGCTTCTGATGCAAAATTCACCTTAGCTGAAAGCTCTCCGGTAGCCGGGTTGTACACATCTCCCTGGCGCCCAGATTCGCCCGCGTAGAGCGAACCGTTAATCCAGTGCTTGATTTCTTTTATTTGGGTCATAGAGGCACGGTACTTGATTTTAGCGCTCACTTCTATCCATATCCGCTGCGCCTATGTTAGATTCAAGGGGGAAAAGCAGGTAAATCAACGGGACTATAGCGGGGATAAAAATGGCATCCGAAAAAAGCGCAAAAGTATTCGCAGACGACAGAAAATATGTCTTTCATTCCTGGTCTGCCCAAGCGCAAATTACTCCCATGACAATTGAAAGCGGGCAAGGTTCGTTTTTTTGGGATTTTGACGGCAAGAAATATTTGGACTTCTCGTGTCAACTGGTCTTTACCAATATTGGCCACCAGCATCCCAAGGTCATCCAGGCGATCAAGGACCAGGCTGATGTTCTGGCCACTATCGCTCCTCAGCACGCCAACGAAGCTCGAAACGGAGCAGCCCAGCGTATTGTGGAGCTAGCTGGCGGAGATTTCCAAAAAGTTTTCTTTACGAATGCTGGTGCGGATGGAATTGAAAATGCAGTCCGTATGGCTCGCTTGCACACCGGTAAGAATAAAATTTTCTCAACTTATCGTTCATATCACGGCAACACTGGTTCGGCCATTAATGCAACGGGAGACCCTCGACGCTTTCCTAATGAGTTTGCGCTAGGCCATGTTCACTTCTGGGGTCCTTATCTCTACCGTTCAGCATTCTGGGCAACAAGTGAGGAAGAAGAATGCCAGCGCGCACTTGCGCACCTTGAGCAGACGATCATTTTTGAAGGTCCACACACTGTTGCGGCAATACTTATTGAGTCTGTTCCAGGTACAGCGGGAGTTCTCGTCCCACCTAAGGGCTATCTAGAGGGCATACGTGCACTCTGCGATAAATACGGAATCATGTGGATTGCTGATGAAGTAATGGCTGGATTTGGACGCACAGGTAAATGGTTTGCTTATCAACACACCAATGTTCAACCCGACTTAATTGTGTTTGCTAAAGGCGTCACATCTGGATACATCCCACTTGGTGGCGTTGTCATAACGAGCAAGATTGCGCAGACATTTAATGATCGCGTCTTCCCTGGTGGCTTGACCTATTCCGGACATCCCATCGCATGTGCGACAGCAATTGCAACTATCGATGCCATGAAAGAAGAGAAAATGGTAGAGAACGCTGCAATGATCGGTGAGAAGATAATTGGGCCAGCCCTGATTGAGTTAGCAAAGAAACACCTTATGATTGGTGATATTCGCGGTCAGGGAGTGTTCTGGAGTCTTGACCTTGTAGTGGATCGTAGTACTCGTGAACCGATGGCTCCATACGGAGCTTCGAGCCCGGCAATGAATGAAATCGTGGCAGAGTGCAAAAAAAATGGCTTGATGCCATTTAATAATTTCAATCGTATTCACTTAAATCCACCATGCAATATCAGCGTTGAAGATACGAAATTGGGTCTCGACATGTTGGACCGTGCTCTCACTGCGATGGCACATCATTACAAAGGCTAGTAAGCGGCAACTGTGAATAGTCTGACTTCGGTTTCGGCGATCACATTTGGTATTCAAGCTTTTGTGACGCTTTTTGTCATTCTTGATCCTCCTGGGGCGATTCCTATCTTCCTCACGCTTGTTTCAGAAAAAAAGCAGGCCGAGCGCGTTAAATTGGCCTGGCAAGGAGCAGCCTCTTCTCTCATCATTATTGTTGTCTTCGCTCTCTTTGGCCAAGTAATTCTTAATTATCTTCATATATCCCTTAATGCTCTTCAAGGAGCAGGTGGGCTTCTGCTATTTCTCATCTCGATGGAACTTCTGACAGGTAAGGGAAGCGAAGACTCCGCAACAAAGAATGTAAATGTTGCAATGGTGCCGCTAGGTACACCTATCTTGGCGGGACCAGGAGCCATTGTTACGACGATGCTCTACGTTCAATATGCGCATACCTCATCTGCAAAACTCTCACTTACGGCGGCAATCATCGCGGTCCATATTGTGATTGGCTTAACTTTGATGTTCTCAACCAAAATTTTAGGCATCATCAAAGATTCCGGAGTTACTTTAGTAGCCCGAGTAGCCGGTCTTTTAGTGGCTGCTATTGCCGTGGAGATGATGGTCCAATCCATTAAAGGATTTTTTAACCTCGCATAGCTAAATACACTAAACCAAGTATTACTACCAGAATCCCTAGCCAGCTCGTCATACTTAAGACATTTCCGAGCACAATAACTGCGAGCAAAGTTGCGGTTGCTGGCTCTGCTAAAACGAGAGTAGAGGCCGAACTAGAGTGCACGCGCTTTAAGCCATATGCATAAAGGGTATATCCCAACCCTGTAGTAAATATTCCAAGCCATAAAATTAATGAAATACCATTGATCGTAAAGATCCACCCGGTGCCTGCTGCAAAGCAAAACGGAAATACCAATATTGCGGCTAGTGAAAAAACTGATGCTGCAAGTTGGCTTGGTGCAATCCCAGCGTTCAGTTGTCGGCGGCTGCTGACATTGAAGAATGCGAACCCTAAACCAGCTATTAGCGCCAGAATTACTCCGAAGAGATTAAAAGCTCGGTCGCCATGGCTCACGTTCAGTAGCGCTATGCCGACCGTCGTTACGAGTGTTGCAATAAACCAGACACGTTTTGGCCTTTCTCCAACTAAAAAGTAGGCGACGATTCCTGTGAATATAGGTGCACTTCCCAAAGCGGTCAGTGTGGCAATCGGAACACCAGTCAGTCTTACAGATGCAAAGAATGAAAGCTGATAAATAGCGATACCTATTCCTGAGATCCAGATATCTTTACCACGAAATTTCAGTGGAGTTTTACGGTTTGAGACTTTTGAAATTACCACAAGAGTGAGGGCGCCAATTAAGAGCCTAGTACTGGCAACTGCAAGAGGAGAGACTCCATTTGCGAGCAAAGTTTGTGATGTTCCAGTAGTGCCAAAGCAAATTCCTGCTGCCAATATAGCCAGAGAGCCTAATTTTTTATGGTTCAGCTCGGTCACAATGCAAAGGTACCCTAGGGCAGTGATTGCAACCCAAAGCCTCGAACTCCGTGCGGCAGCCAGACTTCTCGTCAGCAATGTGACCGTACGAATAAATCATGGAGATCGAGTCGGGTTTGTTGGACGAAATGGAGCGGGCAAATCGACCCTCTGCAAAGTTCTAGCTGGTGAAACAATGCCGGCTGGCGGACAAGTTAACCGCACTGGAACTATTGGCTATCTCCCGCAGGACCCGCGCACCGGTGATCAAGAAGATAGCGTTATCAATCGAATTCTCTCTGCACGCGGCCTTGATTTAATTGTTGCCAGAATGCGTAAGGCTGAAGATGCCATGGCTACCGCATCACCTGAAGAGCTTGAAAAGGCGCTAGATCGCTACTCGACAGTGGACGCTGAATTTCAAAGTGCCGGTGGCTATGCGGCATCTTCTGAAGCCGAGTCAATTCTCACAAATTTAGGTATTCCAGAACGGCTTTTCGAAGAATCCCTGGAAGCCCTCAGTGGCGGACAACGTCGACGGGTAGAACTCGCCCGAATTCTTTTTAGTGGAGCAGACACTCTCTTGCTCGATGAACCCACTAACCACCTAGATGCCGAGTCCATCATTTGGCTTCGAGAGTATTTGATGAAGTACAGCGGTGGGTTGGTAATTATTTCTCACGATGTGGCTTTGATTGAAACAGTTGTTAATAAAGTTTTCTATATTGACGCTAATCGAAATGTTATCGATGTGTACAACATGGGATGGAAGAAATATCTTCTTCAGCGGGAACAAGATGAGCATCGCCGTAAAAAGGAGAGAGCGAACGCAGAGAAGAAGGCGGCGATCCTCTCCAAGCAAGGCGAGAAAATGCGGGCTAAAGCATCGAAAGCTAAAGCTGCCCAGGGAATGCTTCGTCGCGCCGATCAGCTTTTGTCAGGCTTAGAGGATGTTCGCGTCAAAGATAAAGTTGCAAAACTTCGCTTTCCAACTCCGGCGCCTTGTGGAAAAACTCCACTTACGGCTGAGGGATTGAGTAAATCCTATGGTTCACTCGAAGTATTTACTGACGTTGATTTAGCTATTGATCGAGGTTCTCGAGTCGTCATTCTTGGTTTAAACGGAGCTGGTAAAACAACTCTTCTTAAAATCCTAGCTGGAGTAAGTGAATCAGACACTGGGGCGGTAAATCCAGGCCATGGCTTAAAGATTGGTTACTACGCACAAGAGCATGAAATGTTGGACTTCGAGCGAACTGTTTTACAGAACATGATGTCTTCTGGTGCCGAAATCAAGGAGCAGCAAGCGCGCCAAGTTCTGGGTTCATTCCTCTTTGTAGGCGATGATGTGGATAAATTGGTAAAAGTTTTAAGCGGTGGCGAGCGAACACGTTTAGCTTTAGCAACGCTAGTGGTCGGTGAAGCTAACGTTTTGATGTTGGATGAGCCGACAAATAACTTAGATCCTGCATCCCGTGATGAAATCCTTGGCGCCTTGACTGAGTATCAGGGCGCCGTGATTCTCGTCAGCCACGATGAAGGTGCGGTGCGGGCTTTGAAGCCAGAGCGCGTTCTGCTACTGCCTGATGGAGATGAAGATCTTTGGAGCGATGAATACTTGGATCTAATTTCACTGGAATAACTTGAGTTATCAAGCACGCAGTGCTTGAGCAAGTTCCCTAAAATCCTCAACAAGTAAATCAATTTCACGCTGCCCATGCGCAAGTGAAATTAACCACTGCTCATCAAGTCCTGGAGGCGTAATGATTCCGCGATTGAGCGACCATAGCCAAGAAAGCTCAGCAATTTTGAAATCAGTCGCCTTATAATCACGATAGTTGCGGACTGGTGTTACCGACCATGTGATACAACCTTTGATTCCAAAGCCCACTGTATGAGCTGGAAGCTGATATTCGTTGATGATTTCTGAGATTCGCTCTAAGGCTTGCATATTCAGAGCTTCAGCTTTCGCTAACGCCTCTGGCGTGCAAATCTTGTCGATGGCCCGAACGCCAGCCATTGCAAGTGGATTTCCATTGAAAGTTCCAAAATGTGGCATCTTATTATCAGACACAACTTGCATGATCTCGCGCTTTCCGCCAAATGCAGCAAGTGGTAGACCACCACCAATTGATTTTGCAAGAGAGATTAAATCAGGTTGTACGCCAATACGCTGAGCGGCGCCATGAGGTCCTGCTGTCAGTCCTGTTTTAACTTCATCGAAAATCAAGATGATTCCATATTGATCACATAGGTCGCGTACGCCTTGTAAGTAACCTTCGTCTGGAAGGACGATTGCTAGATTTTCCAAAACTGGCTCGACAATAAAGCAGGCTATTTCAGAACCATGGCCTTTAAAAATCTGTTCTAGTGATTCAAGATTATTAAATGGAACGACATACACGGTTCCAGGATTTGCGCCTTCTGGAATAACCGTATTTGGCATCTCGGGTGAACCGGCTTTGTCTAAGGCTGGTTTTACTGAAACCGTCAGGGGATCATATGATCCGTGATAGCCACCTTCCACCTTAACAATCGCGTCTTTCCCGGTGAATGCTCTAGCGGTACGAACGGCGTACATCGTTGCCTCTGTGCCCGAGTTTGCAAAGCGCACAAGATCTATTGAGAATCGCTTGCAAATTCGTTCTGCAGCGTCGCGCGAAATTGGCGAAGGAGTAACAAACAACATACCCGTCTCCATAGCTTGCTTGGCTTCTTCTACAACGACGGGATTGAGGTGACCGGCCAACATCGCGCCGAACCCCATTGAAAGATCAAGTAGTTCACGTCCATCGACATCAGTCATCCACGCGCCTTTGGCGGAGACGATTGAAATTGGGTATGGATCCCAATGCTGGAAGCTTGAAACTACGCCTAAAGGCAGCGTTTGTTTCGCAATTTCGTATTCCATTTCAGATCCCAGCGTGGAGGCTTTAAATCTATTCCACTCGCTGGCGAGGAGTTCTTCTACTCGCGATTCTGATAATTGGACTGGATTGTTACTGAGTTTTCTAAATGCTTGAGTTTCAAGTTGGCGAAACATTGTTGTGACAACACCGAGAACTTTCAGCGTTTGCTGAAATACGATGCCTTCTCCCCTTATAAGTTTGGCGCTAAAGCTCATTACTGCAATAACGTTGAGGAGAAGGTAGCAGAGGCGGTGAAGAAAAGCACTACCCTTGCAACTTCTTCGCATAAACGACACACCCAAAGTAGGCGTTTTATAGCCGTTTTAGACAAATTTTGAATAATAATCAAAAATATTTTTCACTTTCAGCGCTTTTTTAGTAGAGTGCTGCAAGGTCACGAGTATCGATATAAAGCCCCGGCTTATCGATCAGCAACCCTCCTCCTTAATCGGAACGCGGTGGGGTGCTCCGGGTGATGACCTGGCCAGAAAGTCTGGCAAGCGCGTTCGACAATGATGGAAAATGCGTCTCTGAGTGAAACTTCATGAAACATAATGAAACCTTTTGAAGGAGGTATTTCGTGTTCAACTCTAAAAAAATCACAGGTGCAACAGCTATTGCAATCATCAGTATTTTCGCAACTGCACTAACTCCTGCAGCACATGCTGCTCTAAAAACTCTCACCCCTGGGGTACTCACTATTGGAACTGATGATCCTGCATATGGACCATGGTTTGATAGCAATACACCGTCAAACGGTAAGGGCTTTGAATCAGCCGTTGCTTACGCAGTTGCAAAGCAATTAGGTTACCCAGCAAGCAAAGTGAAGTGGGTCAAAGCATCATTTAATAGCGTGATCCAGCCAGGCAAGAAGTCATTCGACTTTGATATCAACCAGATTTCAATTACTGAAGAACGGAGAAAAGTAGTTGATTTCTCGGCCGGTTATTATGACGTCGCGCAAGCAGTCGTAACGGTTAAGGGCTCTGGAATCGAAAAGGCTACAAAGATTTCTGACCTTGCAAAGGTTGCACTTGGTGCACAAGTAGGCACCACATCACTTTCTACGATTAATTCAATTGTGAAGCCATCCAAGAAAGCGGCTGTTTACGACACTAACGATCTGGCAACTGCTGCGCTCTCTGCAGGACAAATAAAGGGTCTCGTAGTTGATCTGCCAACAGCCTTTTATATTTCAGCAACTGCTAAAAATGCTGTTCTTGTTGGACAATTTCCAGCTCAAGCTAAAGCTGAGCAATTTGGATTGGTCCTTGGCAAGGGAAGCGCTCTTACTGCAAAAGTTAGCGCTGCAGTAAATGCTCTACGTGCAAATGGAACGCTGAAGGCTATTGCTGATAAGTGGTTAGCAAATGTCGGCGGAGCGCCTGTTTTCACTAAGTAAACCTATTAAATTAGTAATTTAATACTTAACCAGCAAACGGAGGCTTGATGTCATACCAGCCATCGCAGTTGCGCCTGCAACGCGAAGCTGCCAGACGCCAAGCCTCCAGGCGCTCAACTTTCATTGCCACCGGCAGCACACTCGCTATCGGTGTCATTCTCACCCTCATCATCACGGGCGCCAAGGGTTTCCAATTAGTCAGAGAATCTTTTTTCAGTTGGCATTATGCGGTTCATTCATTTCCTTCCGTGCTCTCTGGCATTTGGCTCAATTTAAGAGTCATGGTGATTGCCGAGATATTTGTACTAATTTTTGGGTTACTTCTAGCGCTGGCTAGAACTTCGAAAAGTCCAGTGCTTTATCCGCTACGTTTATTTGCAACTTTTTACACAGATATTTTCCGTGGACTTCCTCTGCTTTTAGTCTTACTTCTTGTTGGTTTTGGAATTCCTGGTTTACAAATATCGTGGATCCCAAATTCCGCAGTTGTCCTAGGCACCGTCTCACTTATCCTGACTTATTCAGCTTATGTTGCTGAAGTAATCCGTGCTGGAATCGAAGCAGTCAATCCGGCTCAACGTATGGCCGCTCGAGCCCTGGGACTTACCCAAACTCAAACGCAGCGGCACGTAGTTCTGCCACAAGCGCTGCGCAAAGTCACTCCCCCACTTCTCAATGATTTAGTCTCTCTCCAGAAAGACTCAGGTCTCATCTCAGTTCTTGGCGCAATTGATGCGATTAGAGCGGCAGGTATCGAAACTGCGCAATCCTTCAATTTCACGCCTTATCTTGTCGCAGGCGCCATTTTTGTAGCGCTAACAATCCCCTTAACCCGGTTTACGGATTGGTTGACTCGCAAGCAAGATCGAGCCCGACAACAACAAGGTCGGTGGTAAAAATGAGCGCCCTGGATTTAAAGAATATTCGTAAGTCTTTTGGAACGGACTTAGTCATATCAGACCTCAATCTGAAGCTTGAAACTCACCAGGTAAAAGTTCTGATTGGTGCCAGTGGTTCAGGCAAGAGTACGTTGCTTCGCTGTATAAATTTGTTAGAAGAAATTGATGATGGTCAAATATTTTTAGATGGCGAAGACATCTCTGCTGTAGGAGTAAATCCAGATATTATTCGCGCATCGATTGGATCTGTTTTTCAAGCCTTCAATTTATTTCCCCATCTAACCGTCCTTGACAACATCACATTAGCTCCGCGCATGGTTCACGGGTTGTCTAAACCTGACGCAGACGAAGAAGCCCTCTCACTATTGGAGCGTTTTGGACTCTCAGAAAAAGCCCACCAGTACCCAGATTTGCTCAGCGGTGGTCAGCAACAACGTGTGGCGATTTTGCGAGCAATAATTGGTAAGCCAAAGCTTCTACTGCTGGATGAAGTCACCAGCGCACTTGACCCAGTCCTCATAGCCGAAGTGCTTTCACTCATTAGCGAACTCAAAAATGACGGAATCACGATGCTCATTGCGACTCATGAAATGGGTTTCGCTAAAAAAGTCGCGGACGAAGTTCTATTTCTCAAAGGTGGGCAGATACTTGAAGCGGGATCCCCCGCTGCGTTACTTGAAGATCCCAAAAGTCCGGAGTTGAAGAACTTTCTCTTTGCCTTGGAGCAAGCCGGACGGCTCTAATTCGCGAGGATTTTGCAGATGCGAATCATTTGCATTAACCTAGGCTCATGAGCACGAGTGAGAAACCTAAACTGCGGGAACATCTGCGCTTTGAGCGTGATGAACTCCCCGGGTTATTTGGCGTTCTGGGTACCGTTGCAGCCCTTCACATCATTGGGTGGGGGTTATTCATCCACTACAACTCGCTGCCCCAGTTCCACGCGATTGCCGATGCCAACCACACGCTCATTTATGCAGGCGCTGGCGCCTTGGCCTATTCCTTTGGACTTCGCCATGCCTTCGACGCCGATCATATTTCAGCCATAGATGACACAACGCGGCTGATGTTGGCTAAAGGCAAAAAACCTATGGGAGTTGGACTCTTCTTCTCACTCGGCCACTCAACAATCGTATTGGCACTCTCTATCGGAATCGCATTTGCGGCAAAACAAGCGGTTAAATTTCAACATAACTTTGCACAAACGGGCGGAATCATTGGCGCTAGCGTTTCAGCTTTTTTTCTTTACCTGGTTGGAATTCTTAATCTCATTATTTTGGTTGGAATTATCAAGGTTTGGCGTCAAGCTAAATCAGGTCAATTCTCACATGAGCACTTAAATCAGCTTCTCAACGAGCGCGGACTCTTTAATCGAATATTTCGAGGATTTTTCAAAAAGGGTTTTGATCATTCGTGGCAGCTCTATCCAATAGGTATTCTCTTTGGACTCGGCTTTGATACCGCTACCGAAGTTGGGCTACTTGGTCTATCCGCTACCGCTGCTATAGGTACTGTCGGAGGATCACTTCCTCCCCTTGCAATCATTGCTCTGCCATTTATTTTTGCTGCTGGTATGTCTCTGATGGATTCTTTAGATGGAATTTTTATGACCAAGGCTTATGCATGGGCCTTTACATCGCCTTTGCGCAAAATTTATTACAATTTAACCACTACTGGAATTTCAATATTCGTAGCACTTGTAATCGGGACGATCGAACTCGTTGGAGTTTTGGCAGACAAAACCAGCATTGCTAAATATCAACCATTTACATGGATTGCGAGCATCAAACTTAACCAAGTGGGATATTGGATTATCTTGAGTTTCGTTGGAACATGGATCGGGTCGGTACTTATTTGGAAATTTGGGCGCTATGAAGAGCGGTTTAGCTCAGGAATTTCTGAAACTGAACATACCCACCAAAACCTTGAGATTTAATCTAAATATAAATCTGGCAAGAAATCAGTAGTTCCTGGAACCACTGCATACTTATCGAAATCAGTGACGCCTTCTGCCGCAAGAACTTCATCGTCAATAAAGAAGTTACCCGTACATTCTTTTGCGGGTCTACAAAAGATTGCGTAGGCAGCATCCGCCATAATCTCTGGGGTTCTACAAAAATTTGTATCCATTCCTGGAATCATTTGAAGCGCAGCGGTATCAATTACCGTACGGGGCCAGAGTGCATTTACGCCTATCCCATCGCGCTTAAATTCTTCGGCTAGCCCCATCACTGTCATGCTCATTGCATATTTAGACATTGTGTATGCGACATGGCGCTTAAACCATTTGCCTTGAAGGTTAATGGGTGGTGAGAGAGTCAAGATATGCGGGTTGGAACTCTCTTTTAAATATGGGATCACAGCTTGAGAAGTGAGAAAAGTTCCTCGAACATTAATATCAAACATGAGATCAAAACGTTTTGCCGGCGTCTGCAGGGTGGGGGTTAAATTAATCGCACTTGCGTTATTCACCAAAATATCTAATCCACCAAATTCTGCAACAGCTTTCTCAACTGCCGCTTGGATCTGAGCTTCATCCCGAATATCGCACTGAATCGGCAAGGCAGAGCCCCCCGCAGATTCAATTTCTTTTGCCGCAGAAAAAATAGTGCCCGGTAGTTGTGGGTGTGGATCCACCGTTTTAGCTGCAATAGCAATCATTGCGCCATCGCGAGCGGCTCGCTTTGCTATTTCTAAGCCAATACCTCGAGATCCACCTGTAATAAATATCCGCTTTCCCGCAAGTGACATCTACTTACCTTTCCCTGATAAAAACTTCATAAACGCAGCCTGGGCTTCCTCGGATTGAAGAGCAATGCGAAAGAGCTCCCCTTCCGCATTCATCACTAGCTCCACTGCAGCATGATTACTGCTTTTGAGAAGTGCTTTCGTATTAATGACTGCGGTCGGTGGTTGCTCGGCAATTATCGAGGCAATTTTCATGGCCTCGGCAAGTGGGTCATCTACAACTTTATTCACCAGCCCAATTTGAGCGGCTTCTGCTGCATCAAAAGTACGCCCCGTGAGGAAAATTTCTGACGCTCGCGTATGTCCTACCAATCGAGGAAAAAGAAAACTTGAGCCCGCTTCAGGAACTAAGCCAAGTGTGACAAACGGCATCGAGAAACGTGCGGTGGAGGATGCATACGCCACATCACAATGTAGCAACATCGTAGTTCCAATTCCTACTGCGCTTCCCTGCACCGCGGCGATGAGCGGCTTTGGAAAATTATGTAGATTTTCTATAAAAGTAAAACCGGGAGAACTTGAATCACTTGGAAGATCATCCATATTTGCAAAATCGAAAATGTCATTGCCTGCAGTGAATGAGTCACCAGCTCCTGAAATGACTACGACTCGAGTATCAAAGTCCTGAGTAGCTTGAATTAAAGCAGCATTCAGCGCTACGTACATGCCT
>CAILYP010000179.1:0-1759 GCA_903838475.1 uncultured Actinomycetes bacterium
GCACAAAAAGTACGCACACTGATAATGCGTGACTATGAAGCAGCTTTTACCGAGGCCGATGTTTTGGTTTCACCAACTGCGCCCACTACTGCTTTTAAAATTGGCGAAAAAGCTAACGATCCTGTTGCTATGTACTTAAATGACATCGCAACTATTCCAGTGAACATGGCTGGAATTGGTGGAATGAGCCTTCCTTGTGGCTTGGCTTCTGAAGATAACTTACCTGTTGGTTTTCAGATTATGGCCCCAGCTATGCAAGATGACTTGATGTATCAAGTCGGAGGAACACTTGAAGCTGCGCTCAATAGCAAATGGGGCGCACCGCTGATGTCACTAGCTCCCGCGCTGGGAGGAAAATAATGGCTCTAAATTATGATGACGTTCTTGAAAAGTACGAGCCAACTCTAGGTTTAGAAGTACACGTTGAACTCAGTACAAATACAAAAATGTTCTGCGGCTGCGCTACAGAATTTGGCGCAGAACCTAATACTCAAACATGCCCAGTTTGTCTGGGCCTTCCTGGAGCGCTCCCGGTCGTTAATGAGGTTGCGATTGAATCAGCCATCAAGATTGGTCTAGCACTCAATTGCTCCATCGCCCCCTTTAGTCGCTTTGCTCGCAAGAATTACTTCTATCCAGATATGCCAAAAGATTTTCAGATTTCTCAGTATGACGAGCCAATATGCGTAAATGGTTATCTCGATGTTGAGATCGATACAGATGAAGGCATCAAGGTATTTCGGGTTGAAATTGAGCGCGTGCATATGGAAGAAGACACAGGCAAATCACTTCACGTAGGTGGTTCGACTGGTCGCATTCATGGCGCTGATTACTCGCTGCTGGATTACAACCGTGCGGGTATTCCGTTGATGGAAGTTGTCACAAGGATGATTCCTGGAACTGGAAAATATGCTCCGCAGGTTGCTCGGGCATATGTAACTGAGTTACGTGACATTTTGCGTTCACTCGGCGTTTCTGATGTAAAGATGGAACAAGGATCACTTCGTTGCGACGCTAACGTCTCACTTTCGCCTATCAATAGCGGAAAGCTAGGTACCCGAAGTGAAACTAAGAATGTGAATTCACTTCGTTCAGTAGAGCGGGCAATTCATGGTGAAATGATTCGCCAAGGCAATTTGCTTGAAAATGGAGAACGCATTATTCAAGAGACTCGCCATTTCTTGGAAGAGAGTGGTGAAACACGCCCTGGTCGCTCCAAAGAAACCGCCGAAGATTATCGTTATTTCCAAGAACCAGATTTGGTTCCAGTGGCTCCAGATGCTTCGTGGATTGAGGAAATTCGCAAGACACTTCCAGAGAAGCCTTCGATTCATCGCAAGCGTTTACAAGTTGAGTGGTCTGTTCCTGATAAGGAAATGGCTGCAATGATTAATTCAGAATTGCTCGATACGGTTGAAGCTACAGTCAAACTTGGGGCAGATCCGACGAAAGCACGAAGCTGGTGGCTAGGTGAAATTTCCCGTTTAGCAAATGAGAAAGAAGTAGCTCCGACAGAACTTATGGATCCGCATCAAGTAGCGGAAATTATTTCACTTATTGCAACTGGTGAGCTAACCGACAAGCTTGCACGCCAAGTTGTTGAAGGAGTTATTAATGGCGAAGGAACACCGCGTGAAGTAATAGAAAAGCGCGGCCTTAAAGTTGTCTCAGATGACTCGGCATTAATGGCGGCAATTGAAGCAGCCATAGCGGCTCAACCAGATACTGCTGAACGCATACGAGGTGGCAATATTCCAGC
>CAILYP010000180.1:0-10673 GCA_903838475.1 uncultured Actinomycetes bacterium
CGAGAAGTTTTGCGCATTGTCGATGAGACTGAGCAGAAGCGTCGCGATCGCGTTAACAAGCCAAAGTTTGTAAAGCGTGAAGATAAATTCAATGTAAAGCCCGGTTCTAAACCTGGAAGTAAGCCTGGAAGTAAGCCCGGCACACAAAAACTTTCTACAGCTAAATCGGCTTCAAAGAAATCTCGCGATAATGATCGCGCAGAGCGTTTTGCAAAGACTGTCGGTGATTCATCGAAAAAGAGTGCTTCATCAGCAGAGCGCCCATTTCGTACTAATAAGTTCGATCCTGCAGTAAAAGCAGGGGCTCGTAAAAAAACGTCAAGCGGCAAGGCGGCGCCTCGCGCAACGGCTAAAGGCGGTAAAAAAGTAGCCGCTAAGAAGCCACGTCGTAAAGATTAGTAAAAGCTAATTAGCAACGCGCTTACGTTTTGTAACGAATTCGTGAAGCTTGGGGATCGACACTGAAATAAATGTAATGATTGTGCCTAACACAACCCATGTGCTTAGTCGCGCGCCCTGGGTTGGGGCAATTGCATCTACAACGAGGGCAGTTACTACCTGACCTGCAACGCTAAACATAATAAAGTTAAGTACACCTAGTTCTTTGATTGTAAAAGCTGATATTGCAATAAATGTCAGCCCGATGGCACCACCCGCGTACATCAAAGGGCTAGTAGGGAATGTCCTAATTTTTCCACCAAGTAGCAGATTGATTGCTAAGAAAACTAAAAGAAGGATAGTTCCACCAGCAAAGTTAAACCATGCAGTTACTAGCGGCCGCTTTGTTATTGCATTTAAGCGTCCATTTATTGCTTGCTGAAAAGAAATGATAACGCCGATAATAAGAGATAGCGCAATATAAAGAAAATGAAAAGTACTTTCTGATAATTTCGGTAGAACCGCAATGCTGACTCCAACCAATGTTAACGTCGCAGTTGTAATGCGCATCAAGGTAATTGGCTTTTTACCACTTGGAGAAATACCTAATTTATCTACAATAAGAGATGAGGTAGTTTGCCCCGCAACAATCCCAATAGTAAAAAGGGCGATTCCAATGACTGGGACACTCGAGCTCTGAACAGCTAGGAAACATGCGCCACCAGCGCCACCAGATATTTCCCACCATCTAAGACCTTTGTGTCTAGATGCTCGGATGATCTTAAAAAAACTAGCTCGATCTTTCGCCGAAGAAAAAACGAGAATAAAAAGTATCGACCAGCCCACCAGGTTAGAAACTAATCCCGCCAATATTCCATTATTTAAGTGAATAGCCAGGCGACCATTTGCTCGAGATTGGAGCGCCGTCAGACCGCCAACCCCAAATGCGAGTGGCCCATACCAACGTACTGAGGATTTGGTAGGCGTGTTCACGACCCGAGAGTAACGCTTTGAGCGTGAGCCTGCGGCTGTTACTTACTTCACTCTTTAAACCTTCAGTCACTTATTAACACAGCTTTCAGCGAGGGCTAGTATCACGTAACGCATAACAAAGGAGTTATCGTGAGTGTTTCATCGACATCTGAACTATCTCTTAAATCTCTTTCCACATGGGTGAATGACATTCAAACCCTTACTGGTGCTTCTAGCGTGCGAATCTGCGATGGATCTAAAGCCGAATGGGATCAACTCACAACAGAACTTGTTGACGCTGGAACCCTTGTTCGCTTGAAGAAAAAGCCAAATTCTTTCTGGTGCGCATCTGATCCTTCAGATGTTGCGCGCGTAGAAGATAGAACCTTTATTTGCTCTCTCGATAAAGATGACGCGGGACCAACCAATAATTGGATGGCTCCGGCCGAGATGAAGTCCGTCATGACAGATCTCTACCGTGGGTCAATGCGCGGTCGGACAATGTATGTCATTCCTTTTTGTATGGGACCCATCAACTCCAAGGATCCAAAGTTTGGAGTTCAAATAACCGATAGCGCCTACGTTGTGATTTCGATGCACATCATGACGCGCATGGGCAGTGATGTTTTGGCTGCGCTCCAAGCCCGTGGCGTATTTGTTAAAGCGCTGCACTCTGTAGGGGCACCACTAGCTGATGGTGCTAAAGATGTTGCTTGGCCATGTAGTGAAACAAAATACATTTCGCAATTTCCTGAAGAACGCATGATTTGGTCATATGGCTCTGGTTATGGTGGAAATGCCTTGCTTGGTAAGAAGTGCTATTCACTTCGCATTGCATCGGTTATCGGCCGTGATGAGGGATGGCTTGCAGAACATATGCTGATTCTCAAAGTCACCACTCCACAGTCAAAAGTTCACTTTCTAGCAGCAGCCTTCCCATCTGCATGTGGCAAAACAAATCTTGCAATGTTGGATTCAAAATTACCGGGATGGAAAGTTGAGACTCTTGGAGATGACATCGCATGGATGCGTTTTGGGGATGATGGCCGCCTTTATGCCATGAACCCTGAAAATGGCTTTTTTGGCGTGGCTCCAGGTACTGGCTGGTCCACAAACGCCAATGCCATGCGGACGATTGAAAAAGGAAACTCTATTTTTACAAATGTGGCACTTACCGATGACGGAGATGTCTGGTGGGAAGGTGCGACCGATGTTGCACCCGCGCACTTAACCGATTGGAAACACCGCGATTGGACTCCGCAAAACGGTGAGCTTTCCTCGCATGCTAATTCGCGCTTCTGCACTCCCGCAAGCCAATGCCCAATCATTGCGCCCGAGTGGAGTGATCCAAACGGGGTTCCTATTTCAGCAATATTTTTCGGTGGTCGTCGCAAGACAACAATTCCATTAGTAGTGCAATCACGAGATTGGGAACACGGAGTCTTTATGGCATCCACGCTCTCATCTGAGACAACTGCAGCAGCGACTGGACAAGTCGGTATTGTTCGGCGCGATCCATTTGCAATGCTTCCATTTATTGGTTATCACGTTGGTGATTACATCCAGCACTGGTTAAATATTGGTAAGCGAACCGAAGCTTCTAAACTTCCAAAGATTTTTTACGTAAACTGGTTTAGGCGCGGATCTGATGGTCGTTTCTTATGGCCTGGATTTGGTGAGAATATGCGCGTGATCAAATGGGCAATCGAGCAAGTTGAGGGTCAAAGCTCATCCGAGGAATCAGCAATCGGATTAGTGCCAACTCCCGGCGCTATTGATGTTGAGGGCTTGAATGTAAGCACCTCTGATATGGCTGAAGCAAGTAACGTAAGTGTTACTGAGTGGCGCGATGAATTGCCTCTTATCGAAACGTGGTTTGAAAATATTGGAGAGAAGCTTCCCGACCAGATGCAGCACCAATTCAATCTGCTTAAGGCACAGATTCAATAAGTGCCCCTTGCTAATTACACGTTACTAGTTACTAGTTGCTAGTTAACGCAAGGAATTCCAGCGCCGCTTACCCCGGTGCCGTTTGCTTGATGAGCATAATTAAATTTAGTTGGTTTTGGTGTGGCAGATGCAGCCGGCGACTGCGAAGAACCTGGGCTCGCTTTCACAACAGGTGCGGGGTAGAACAAATTTTTCGTGAACGCGCGAACCGTTGGTAGATCTACCAAATTTACAGATTGGCTATTTCTCATTACATAACCTTCAATCGGAAGGGTATGGAAGACAATCTTTCCACCAGTGAGAGCTTTTGCTTGTGGTAAGAATCCAAGAACATCCCATCCGCTATCGATAACAACATCTTTCTTTGCAACATCGAGCAACCCTTGTAATTTACTCAGGTTCCCAAAAATCCCTTGGGTACGAAACTTAGTGATAACGCCGGTGATGAATGCTTGTTGTCGATGGGTACGATCAAGATCACCATTAGGCAGCCCATGACGTTGGCGCACGAACATAAGGGCCTGAACACCAGTAATTGTTTGCAAGCCAGCAGGAAAGACTGCTCCGGAATACTTCTTATCATTTACAGCGTTCTTTAGGCACACCTGAATACCGCCAAGTGCTGTCGCTAGATCGTAGAAGCCAACGAGGTTTACTTCAGCAAAGTGATCAATAGGAATTTGTAAGAACTGCGAAATAGCTTGGATTGTGGCGATTCGACCTTTTTCGCGTGACATTTGTTCGCGCATAGGTTCTTTAACACCAAGTTTGTATAGCCGTGAATCTTCGGCATATTTTGCGTATCCGTAAGCCTCTTTTATTTTTTTAAAACCAAGACCTGGAACCTCAACATAATCATCGCGCGGAATTGATATTGCTGTTGCTGGACCCTTTGCAGGGATATGGATAACAATCATTGTGTTGGTGTTGTATCCACCGACCGAAGATGTTGATCCAACGTGCATGTAATTTAGAAGTTTGCGAGGCAGATTAGCCCCATTTGCATCACGCCTTGAATCAAGCCCAAGTAGGAGAATATTGGTGTCTGCATTTTTTGAGGCAGGAACTCCGGCTAAAGCCTTGGAGCGGGGAATAGATGTTGCAGCTGTCTTAGTAAATGCAGCGAATAGTGCTGATGCAAGAACCACGCCTACCGAGAGGGTAGCAACAATTTTCTGTTTTCGCGTGTGCATAAGGCGCAATAGTAACAAGCGAATCGCATTCAAGGCCCTTATCTTTACTCAATCCATAACCTATCCTTAAAGGCATGCATGGCTTATTAGCTTTAGTTGGCTCTGGTGAATATTTACCAGTGATGCAACCCTATGAATCTGAGTGGTTGCTGAATGGAGAAGCTCGAGGAAAAAAGCGTAAATTTGTGCAATTAGCAACTGCTGCAGGAAAAGAGAGTGGTTCACGTCACGACTATTGGAAGCGAATAGGCGCAGAACAAGCAGAGCGAATCGGTGTCGAACAAGTTTTCATTCCCGTTTTTAATCGCACTCATGCCCTTGATGAATCTTTTGCGCAATTAATAGATGGAGCCGCACTTATTTATCTATCGGGCGGAGATCCGGGTTACTTACTTTCAACTCTTGAAAATACTCCGGTATGGCAGAGCATCTATGATAATTGGAAGAGCGGAAGTTCACTTGCTGGATGTAGCGCCGGCGCTATGGCTATGCACGGTCTAGGAATTCTCCCGACGATGAAAATCTTGCCGCACTATGATCGATACTTTCGCTTTGTACCTGATAAAGCCGCAAAGCTCGTTGGACGTACGCCTGAAGGTGGAAACCTCATTGGAATTGATGAGAAGACTGCCCTGGTGAGTAAAGATTTAGTGAATTGGATAGTACAAGGTGAAGCCAAAGTGCACCTGCTAGATGGTCCAGAAGTATCATTTACTTATGAGCAAAATCGCGGAATTTAACGAGAAGTTTGCGGCAAAAATAACAAGCGGTGTCGCCACGATGTGGTGTGCCTACGCTTTTGCACTTATTGCATTTCTCTCACTTCCGTCTGCTCTCAAGAGCGGAAGTGTGCTTGTAATCGTCTCCTGGCTCGCTCAAACTTTTCTACAGTTGGTGCTTCTCTCAATCATCATGGTTGGGCAAAATGTTGGAGCAAAATCTGTTGAACAAAAAATTAACGAAACACACGCTGCCTCACTTGGCGAATTTGAATTAGCAAAAGAAGCGCGGATGTTTGCGCAGCAGGAATTAGTGGAACTTAAGAAAATCGCTTCAGAGATACATCGAGTGATTAAGGATATTGAGGGTAAGAACGCACAATGAAGCAGATTTTAAAACGCCCTGATTACAGGCGTTTTCTACTTGCCCGTTTTATTTCTAATTTTGGAAATGGGATGGGACCAATTGCCTTAGCGTTTGGAATCCTTCATATGCGCGGTGGAAGTGCATCCCTGCTTGGTTGGATTCTAGGTATTCAGACCATCGCCATGCTCTGTATGTCGCCAATGGGCGGGGTTATCGCCGACAAATATGGCCGCGTGCTGGTACTTGGTTTGACCGACATCATCGGCGGATCGGCCTTTCTTCTTCAGGCCTATTTCTTTAGTACTGGCCATGTACCTCTCGCCGTATTTCTTATAGTGAATATTGTCTTTGGATTATGTTGGGGAATATTTTGGCCAGCATTCGGAGGTTTGATGCCGGCGCTTGTAGATGAAGAGGAACTTCAGACTGCAAATTCAGCTAATCAGTTTGTAGCAAACATTGCAATTATTTCTGGAACAGCCACTGGTGGGATCTTAGTTTCTACGATTGGCTCGACCCTGGCACTTACCGTAGATGCACTTTCCTTTGTTATTTGCGGATTAATTGTCTTTAGCATGCGTCACTTGACGGTTCCAGCTGAGAGTAAATCAACAATGCTGGATGACTTAGTTCATGGATGGAAAGTTTTTCTCTCATTTAAGTGGATTGTTGCAATTGTCGCTGCATTTGGCTTTATTGTTATGTGTTGGGCGGCAGCTGAAAATATATTAGGACCCTTAATTTCCTTAAAGCACTTCAGTGGGGCAAAATCTTGGTCGATTGTTCTTTCGGCTGAAGCGGTTGGATATATTGTCGGATCACTTCTTGGAATGCGCATTCGTCCCAAATATCCAATGCGATTTTTGATGATTACGACCTTCTCGGTCTCAGTTTATATTTTTTCACTTGCTAAACCTCAACAGCTTTGGGTTATTGCCCTTTGTGCGTTCTTCTGGGGTATCACCTTGGATTTATGGGGCGCTATTTGGACTACTGCGCTTCAAAAAGAGGTACCGAGAGACTCGCTCTCGCGAGTTTCAGCTTTTGACGGAATGGGTTCGCTCTCTCTTCGGCCACTTGGGCTCGCAATCGCCGCCCCAATGGCGCAGTGGCTTGGTTTAACTCATACTCTTGAAGTTCTAGCGGCGCTCTCGGCGATTGTTACAGCGCTCACACTCTTCGTACCCCAAGTTTGGAAGATGCAGTTCACAGCCAACTCTTAGTTGTCATTAACGGTTCTTCAAGGGTTGCTCATCTACATTGTAGTTACTGATGTAGTTACTGATATTTATAAATAGGAGAGTTAATGTTCAAGATTTCAAGCACGGCAGGCAAAGTCTTTGTCGGAGTGATTATCGGAGCCACTGCCGCTGGTGGATTCGCCGCAGCTGCTGGAACTTTCAACGGATCAACTTCTGTCATTTGCGCAGATAATCGAAGCAATGCTTTATATGCTGCGTCTTTAAGTGGCGTCTGCGCTGCTAACCGCACAGCGATTCCTCTTACTCAACTTTCTCAGAATACGGCTTCGACTTTGCCCGTAACGTCGATTAAATCCATTGTTCAAAAGGTTTCCCCATCAGTCGTAACAGTGGATGTCACTACATCTACAGGTGGAGATACAGGTAGTGGCTCAATCATTCAATCAGATAACAACGTCTCTTATGTATTGACGAATAATCACGTGATCGAAGCCGCTGCAACTAGTGGCACAATTCAAATCGAGCTCAATAATGGTGATCAAGTAAAAGCCACGATTGTAGGAAGAGACGCTAATTACGATCTTGCTGTGTTAAAGGTAAGCCGTGGAAATCTTCCGGTACTACAAATTGGCGACTCTTCACAACTTTCTATTGGTGATACTGTGATTGCGTTTGGCTCACCTTTAGGTTTGGCTGGAACTGTTACGTCGGGAATTGTTTCGTCATTGAATCGACCTGTTACGACAGGGGGGACAGCATCTGGTGTTAATTCTTATGTGGATGCGATTCAAACAGATGCCGCAATCAACCCAGGTAATTCTGGTGGACCACTCACAGATTCACTCGGACGCCTTATCGGAGTAAATACAGCGATAGCATCGACTGCATCGTCAGGCTTGGGGCAATCAGGAAATATTGGCCTAGGCTTTGCTATTCCTATTAATGAAGCAAAGCGCGTTTACACCGAAATTATTACTTCACCAACGCACACGAGTACTCGCCCAATCCTTGGTGTCTTTTTTGATACCGCATTTACGGGAGTGGGCGCGAAAGTTTCACAACTCGTTCCAGGTGAGGGAGCTGAAAAGGCCGGAATTCCAGTCGGGGCAATTGTGACCGCCATTGATGGCGCTCGAATTGCAGACCAGATTTCTGCAATCGTAAAGATTCGCTCATATGCACCAGGAGCTTCGGTTCAGGTGACTGTGACGATGCCAGCCGGTGGAAGCAAGGTCTTCACTGTAAAGCTAGGCTCATCAACAAACTAAGATAACCGCATGGCCACTCGGAATCTGATTAACATTGAATCAGCTTCCAAGGCTTTTGATATCAAGCCGCTACTCCTATCGGTCTCTCTGGGACTTTCGCAGGGCGATCGAATCGGAGTAGTTGGTCGCAATGGTGGTGGTAAATCCACTTTATTAAAAGTTATCGCAGGGGTGGAGCCTCTCGATGATGGTCGAGTTTCACGTGCTTCAGGCGTTCGTGTCGGGATGCTTTCTCAAACAGATAGTGCAGCGCCTGGTTCAACAGTACGAGATGTCGTTCTTGGCGAAACTGCGATTCACGAGTGGGCTGGAAATATTGAAGTTCGCGATGTACTGCACGGGTTATTTGGCGGATTTGGTGATGAAATTCTTGACCGAAATTTTCATTCACTCTCAGGTGGTGAGCGCCGTCGAGTAAATCTCGCCAAACTTCTTATTGATGATTTAGATGTATTGCTTCTGGACGAACCAACTAACCACCTTGATGTTGAGGGAGTGGCATGGCTCGCAAAATATATTAAGACCAGAACCTCACTTACTGTTGTTGTGATTACCCACGATCGTTGGTTTCTCGATGAGGTCAGCGATCATATCTGGGAACTACAAGGTGAAACCGGTGAAGTAAAAGAATATGACGGCGGATACTCTGCTTACGTATTATCGAAGGCAGAACGGCAGCGACAAATTGGCGTTGAGAACAATAAGCGCGAAATGCTCGTACGAAAAGAGTTGGCCTGGCTAAGACGCGGAGCTCCAGCACGAACTGCTAAACCTAAGTTTAGAATCGATGCTGCAAATACGCTGATTGAAAATGAGCCACCAATTCGAAATGATGCTGAACTTCTCAATTTTGCTACTAATCGATTAGGCAAGATGGTTTATGAATGCCAACATATTTCGGTTGCTGCCGGTGAAAAAAAATTACTAGATGATGTCTATTGGAATATTGGACCTGGTGATCGCATCGCAATTGTTGGCGTAAATGGCTCGGGCAAGACAACCCTGATGCGAACCCTTGTGGGAGAATTAAAAGTTACTGCTGGAAAATTAGTTACTGGAATTACAGTTAAGCCAGCATTTTTATCTCAGCATCTTGCAGAGTTAAATCCAAACTGGCGAGTGCTTGAAGCGGTGGAGCAGGTTGCTAAATATGTTGAAATTGGCAGCGGCAAAGAGCTGTCAGCTTCCCAACTTTGTGAGCGGCTGGGTTTTGATAGAGAGTCACAATGGACTCCTGTTGGAGATTTATCTGGTGGTGAGCGCAGGCGCCTTCAATTAACCAGGCTTCTCATGGATTCACCCAACGTACTGCTATTAGATGAACCAACAAATGACTTTGATGTTGAGACCCTTACAGCGCTAGAGGACTTACTAGATACCTTTGCCGGAACGCTATTGGTTGTATCCCATGATCGATATTTTTTAGAACGCGTCTGCACCCGATTTGTTGGCCTGATGGGGGATGGGACTCTTCGAGATCTGCCAGGCGGTGTTGATGAATATCTGCGCCTGCGAGCCGAAAGCCAGGTGGATGAAACTAAGGTAGAAATCAAGCAGAACGTTTCGAACGCTGCGTTAGCACGTGATGCTAAGAAGGAAATTGCAAAGATTGAAAAGCAATTGGAAAAAGCTCGATCGCAAGAAGGAGATTTACATATTGCGCAATCTGAATTTGCTTCAGATCATGAAAAATTAGCCCAAGTCATGCACGAGCTTGCCGCCCTAGCTCTCCGGATAGAAGAGCTAGAAGAGCAATGGCTAATTACGAGTTCGCTTTACGAACAGCACTCGCCACAACAGTAGCGATTCGCGGATCGAAAACACTTGGAACGATGAAGTTGGCATTGAGTTGATCAGATGAAACACACTCTGCAATTGCGGTAGCAGCGCCTATCAACATCTTGTCAGTAATCTTTGTGATGTTTCCATCAAGAAGTCCACGGAAAATTCCAGGAAATGCGAGCACGTTATTAATTTGATTTGGCTGATCACTTCGTCCGGTTGCCACAATCGCTGCATGCTTGCGGGCTAACACCGGATCAATTTCAGGATCTGGATTAGCGAGTGCAAAGACAATTGAATCCTTTGCCATTGATGCAATATCAGCTTCAGTGATCAAATTAGGGCTGCTAACGCCAATGAAAACATCTGCCCCGCTAAGTGCCTCGTGAATATCTCCACGGAAATCACCAGGGTGGCAATTATCAACAAACCATGTTCGCATAATGTCATCGCCGTCACGATGCTCATGTACGACACCGCGACGATCATAACCAATGATGTTCTGGGCGCCGCTTGCAACAAGTAAGCGAGCGATAGCAGTGCCGGCTGCACCGACTCCGATCATGACAATTCTTACAGTTGAAAGATCTTTTTTAACGAACTTAAGAGCATTAGTGAGCGCTGCAAGAACGACGATTGCAGTTCCATGTTGGTCATCGTGGAATACTGGGATATCCAGGAGTTCACGAAGGCGTCGTTCAACTTCAAAGCAACGCGGCGCCGAAATATCTTCAAGGTTGATGCCACCATAGACAGGCGCAATAATTTGAACGGTACGAACGATCTCATCTACATCTTGAGTATCAAGACAGACAGGCCACGCATCTACATCAGCAAAACGC
>CAILYP010000181.1:0-5167 GCA_903838475.1 uncultured Actinomycetes bacterium
ACTTGCGCACGTAATAACTCTTTAAGGGCGTTAAACGCCCATATGCGCCTGTAGCTCAGTCGGATAGAGCAACCGCCTTCTAAGCGGTAGGCCGCAGGTTCGATTCCTGCCAGGCGCACCAATAAGTAGCAACAAAAAAGCCCCGAAACCATATGGCCCGGGGCTTTTCTTTTTAACTAATTAAGCAGTGATTTTTGCAATCAGAGCCAAGTTAACTTCACGGAATTTTCCGGTGATAGTTGTGTATTGAAGTGCTGGGTTTGTATTTGGGCACTTTGGATCAAGCAGGTAAGTAAGTAGATCCTTTACAGCCTTAGCTGTTTCAGCATCTTTCTGCTTGGTATCAACTAGAGCGTATGTAGCTGTACCGAATAGGTATGCGCCAGGATCTGTTGACTTGTAGTTGTAAGTAATGATTCCAGTATCAGCGATTGTTGCAGCACCTAGAAGAGCAGAAACTCCGCTTGATGTTGGCGCTTGCCAGTTACCAGAAGCATTCTTGATGCTTGCAATAGCTAGGCCGTTTGCAAGAGCGAAGCTTGATTCAGCATATGTGATTGAGTAAGGAGTCCTAGCTGCAAGAGCAGTTACAGCAGCTGAACCTGATGCGCCAACAATACGACCAAGGTTTGCAACATCATTGATATTACCTGGGAATGTTGTTGTGAATGCGTTGTTTCCAGCCTTTGTCCAAACTTCTGGAGCAGCTCCGTTTAGAGCAGCTGTAAATGCGCCGTTAGTTCCTGAAGAGTCTGAACGGTAGATAACCTTGATTGGCTTGTCAGGAAGTGTGTAGCGAATGTTACGAGTAACAGTGTTTAGAACAATTGGCTTACCGTTCTCATCTTTAACATCTTTGCCATTTGCATCAACCTTGAAAATTGTTTCTTTGATTGAACGGTTGTTATCAGCAACGATCTTTGGGTCATTCCACTTTGTAATTGTTCCACCGAAGATTCCAGCAACAGTCGCTGGTGAAAGATAAAGTGGCTTTGTATTACCGATCTTGAACATAACCGCAATAGGACCAGCAACCACAGGAATGTGAATTACTCCTGCGCGTGCTGCTGTGTGAGGTGTATCAGAAAAGTTAACCAAGCTTGTTTGCTTGTCAGATGCTGTACGACCAGCGCCAGAGCCACCTAGACCGTATGTGAAAGTGTTACCAGATTCTTGGTTATATCCAGCTTTGCAAGCTTCGATGATTGGGCCAGCGAATGTAGAGCCCGCACCAGTTAGTGAAACAGCTGCAACAGCAGATGGAGCAGCAAGGACGGCGACAGCAATAACTGCGCCTAGAACCTTGATTGATTTAGAAAGTTTCATTTTTCCCCTTGTTCGGATAAATAGACGTTTTGTCTAAGAGGAAAAGTATTCATTCCCGGTTAAGCGATTGGGGTTAAAAGGCAAACACCGTCCAACAATTAGGTGAACAGTTGGTAAACCGGTTTTAGCCGATTTTAGCCAAAGCGCCCAGTCACATAGTTCTCGGTGCGAGTATCTTTTGGTCGAGAGAAGATCTCGCTGGTAGGCCCAACCTCAACAAGTTCACCAGGTCCGCCATCCGATAGGAAGAATCCGGTGTAATCAGATACCCGCGCTGCCTGTTGCATATTGTGAGTAACAATAATGATTGTCATACTCGATGAGAGTTGTTGAATGGTTTCTTCAATTTTAAGAGTTGATCCTGGATCTAGTGCGGAGCAAGGCTCATCCATAAGTAGAACTTCTGGACGTACTGCAAGAGATCGGGCAATACATAAGCGTTGTTGTTGACCGCCTGAAAGTGATCCGCCGTAAGCATTTAGGCGGTCTTTAACTTCGCTCCAAAGACCAGAACGTTCTAAACATTCCTCTAGCAAGTCATCTTTATTCTCGGTCTTAATTTGCGCAAGTTTTAGACCAGCAAGAACGTTATCTGCGATAGTCATTGATGGGAATGGATTTGGCTTCTGGAAGACCATGCCAACCTTCAACCGAATCTTTGTTACATCAGTTCCTTGTTCATAAACGTCTTGACCATTCAATAAAACTTCGCCAGCCATTGCAGCACCTGGAATAAATTCGTGCATGCGATTTAAGGTGCGGATAAATGTTGATTTGCCACAACCAGATGGCCCGATAAGCGCGGTAACTGTTCCGGACCAGAAATCTAATGAGATGTCGCGAAGAACTAACTTATCGCCAAACCATGCATGAATTCCACGTGCCTCAAGCCCAACACCAAGTGCGCCAGAACCTGGTTGCTTACGCGCCTGGGTCGCTTTGGCCACATCAGAAAGTGATGAAGTTATTGGTTTAGTTTCCATGTCATCGTTCCCATCCTCGTTTGGATTGATCACTTCTTAGCTCCGCTTCCACTTAAAGTTCTAGCCGCAATAAACAAGATGAAAATTATTGAAAGCAGAACAAATATTCCAGCCCATGAACGCGCAATTGATTCTGGGGTTCCAAAGGTGAATCCCTTCCAGATATAGAACGGAAGTGAACCCATTGGCGCTGCAAATGGATTTGTATTTACCGCATCGCCACCTCCGGAAACTAGAACGAGAGGTGCGGTTTCACCAGCCACCCGGGCAATACCAAGAATCGTTGCGGTTATTAGTCCGCTCTTTGCCGCAGGAACAACGATTAAGGAAATAGTGCGCCACTGTGTTCCACCAAGTGCAACACCAGCTTCGCGCAGATCATTGGGAATCAGAAGTAGTACTTCCTCTGAAGTTCTAGCAATCGTAGGAATCATCAAGATCGAAAGTGCCAGGCCGCCCATAAAGCCTGATGAAGATTTAGTAATTGGGAAGACAATTGCAGAGAGAATAAAGAGACCAGCGACAATTGATGGCACACCTGACATTGCCTGAACTAAGAATTTAATTGGGCGGGAGTAAATACCCTTAATTTCAGTTAGATAAATTGCAGTTAAAATTCCGATTGGCAGACTTATAAGAAGTGCGATCCCAACCATGATTCCAGAACCGACAAGTGCGTGAAGTAGGCCACCTTGATTCAATGGATCATTTGGTCCATTTGATTTCATGTCATGGATGAGCAGCCCGAAGTTAAGTCCAGCGCGACCACGATCGAAGATTGTAAAAAGAATATTGAAAACTGGAACAACGGCTATCACAATTCCGGCAACCGCAAAAGACGTTGCAATTGAATCTTTTGCTGCAGCAAGACCACGTTTGAAATAACTTTCTGCAAAATTCAAAACGATTGTAATAATAAAAAAGAGCAACAGATAAGCAAGTTTGCCCTTCATTGGTGTAACTAGAACGACGAAATAGCTAATCGCAGCCGAAATGATGAGAGTCACCACGTTCAGCATTTGTTGCTTCGGGGTCAGCTTCCAAGGTTGGGTTGGTTTAATAGTTAAAGTGCTCATCGGCCCTTACTTCCGGTACGACTTACAATTGTGTTCGCAATTGAGTTCACAATAAGGGTAAGAACGAATAGGACTAAGCCAGCAGCCATAAGTCCACGAGTTTCCGTTGGACCAGCCTCGCCAAACTTAAGCAGAATCATTGATGCAACGTTTCCGCCAGCGCCAATCAATACATGCCAGTTAATCTGGTAAACCAAGTTAAGCACTGTGTAAACCGCAACAGTTTCGCCCATAGCGCGACCAAGGCCAAGCATTGCCCCGCCAACTACGCCGCTCTTTCCGTAAGGAATTACAACTGCGCGAATCATTGACCAACGTGTTGCACCGAGTGCATATGCTGCTTGAACGCGATCTAGTGGTGTTTGTGAAAAAATCTCGCGAGATATTGAAGTGATAATCGGAATAATCATGATTGCTAGAACAACGCCAGCTATAAATGGAGAGCGCGTATAAACTGGAATTTCCATTTTGAATAGTGGAATCCAATATAGATATTTATGAATTATCATTGCCCAATATTCGACATGTGGCATCAAAATAAAGAAGCCCCAAATACCGAAGAGGATAGATGGGAAAGCTGCCATCAGATCAAACACTGCAACCATAATTCTCTTTAAGAATTGTGGTGCATAAAAAGTTAAGTAAAGCGCAGTCAAAACCGAGATGGGAACAGCAATCGTTACTGCAATTGCAGCACACAATAAGGTTCCGACAAGCATCGCTGCTATACCAAAAGATGATGCACCAAGATCAGTATTTCCGGCATTGTCTTGGATAACTTGCCAGTTGCTTCCGGTAATGAATCCCAAACCTTCAGCGCGAAGAACTTGAAAACCTTGATAGGCCAAGAAAATAAAAATTAATCCAAGAATCAGTAGCGAAGAAAGTCCGCCTGCAGTTGCAACTGCTCGAAAAACTTTATCTGAGAATCTAGGTTTTGTAGTAAGTTCCCGTTTCCCCGGAGTTGTACTCGGAGATTTGGCCTCAGGCATAGTTTTACTCACGAAGCGATTGTTGTGCCAGGCGGGCTTTTCAATGTGGAACCAAGGTGAACCCAAGGTGAACGACTGGTGAAATTACATCCAAGCACCCCTTCTGGTTTAGGCTCCCCCAATGGCCAGTAAAAATGAATCTCCGAACCTAATTTGGGTCGATTGCGAGATGACCGGCCTTGACCTTGGTAAAGATGTATTAGTTGAAATCGCCGTCTTGGTCACCGACTCCGAACTAAACATTCTGGGCGAGGGCGTCGATCTAGTTATCAAGGCCACTGAAGATCAATTAAAAGGCATGAATGAATTCGTAACCAATATGCATACCGAATCTGGCTTAATCACCGAGATTCCAAGCGGTGTTGAACTATCAAAGGCTGAGGAAGAAATAATCGCCTACCTCGAAAAATACGCACCAGGCGCAGGCAAATCCCCACTGGCCGGAAACTCTGTCGGCACCGACCGATCATTTATTGCTCGTGATATGCCACTTCTAAATGCCTACCTGCATTATCGGACCATTGATGTTTCATCCATCAAAGAGTTGGCCCGTCGTTGGTATCCCCGCGTTTATTTCGCCGCCCCGAAGAAGACCGGCAACCATCGAGCCCTCGGAGATATCCGCGATTCCATCGAAGAGCTCGAGTATTACCGCAAGGCAATATTCATGCCGAATAATTAAGATAATTAAGCGGGAATGAGCCAGCGGTTATTTACCGTATAATTTCCCAAACATGGTGGTCGTAGCTCAGCTGGTAGAGCACTCGGTTGTGGTCCGAGATGTCGCGGG
>CAILYP010000182.1:0-1907 GCA_903838475.1 uncultured Actinomycetes bacterium
ATGCTGATGCAGCCCAGAAATTTTCTTTTTTTGGGCCAACGCCATTAGTAGAGAAAGATTCGAGTCGCCTTCATGCGCTTTCATTAGTGAGCACAGATGGTCGTAAGGTTTATCAATCTGACAGTGCCATCCCTCCCTGGGGAGTTGGCTTTGAGTTCTCTACAACCGATCCCATGGGTCGATTTATTGTTGAGACTAGTGCAACAGATAACTCAGGGACTTATTCTTGGCGGCTAGCCTACAAATCGGCAACTGGAATTTGGAAGTACCAAAGCATCAATGGAATTTCCCATAAGAATAATAATGAAAAGTTCTTTGATGAAATCACCCTTGGAGAGCCAGGAACATATTCAATTCGACTCGAATTTGAAGCCAAGACAACATTTTATGGTTTGGGTCTGCCTGATAAGGCCTCATTGGTTACACCGCTACTTAAGAGCCCAGCAGTGCGAGTTCTAGTTGTAGGAGATTCATGGGTCTGGCCATCATTTAACGAGTCAGGTCCGGTTCATGTATGGGACGCATATCCTGGTGCTCTTTCTTGGCTCTCCGGATGGAATGTAATTTCTGCCGGAGTGCGAGGCCAAGGTTATTTGGCGGTCGCCGCTGGTGAAACATATAAGGACCGAGTTGTTCGAGATGTCATTCCACAGCACCCGGCCGTTGTTATCTTCACTGGCTCATCAAACGATCACCTATTCACCGATCAACAGATTGCTGAGGAGATGGGTCGAGATATTCAAGTGCTTCAAAAAGCTGACCCGAGTGTTCTGATAATTGTTTGTTCCCCGTACGAAAATGGTGGGGATCAAAAAGCCCCGGGGCAGAGTAAAGCAATGAAGGCTGAGGCAAATCGCCTTGGAGTCCCATACATCGACTTTATTAGTCTGCCGCTATTTGATCAGAGCAATAATGGGCAACGGCAACTGTCGCAGGGCCATCCCACAAGATTGGGAAGCTCTTACATTGCACGTGCGCTACTCAAGGAAATTGCAGCTATTAAGTAAATAGAATCAAAAGTTTTGCGCAATTTATGGCCATATTTGCGCGCATTTAGTGAGCATAAGTTAGCGTTCTACTAGGGAAATCCCGTCACGGGGTACTTAATCTACGGAGAGGTAGATTTCGATGCGCAAGTTTTCAATTTTTCTTTCACTTTTACTGATTGCTTCAGCGACCGAAGTAACTCAGGCTAGCTCTGCCTCAACGGTACAGCTTTCCTTCGTGATGATGAATCCGCAGACTAAAGCTAACGTAGGTTCTGGAATTCAGGTTTCCATCTATCCAGTAAACCATCCTCAGCAGCGCACGCAAGCAACAACAGATTCGAATGGAGTTGTATCTTTTGCACTGAATCAAGAGCGATACGGACTCGACTGGTATTGCGCTCCGTGCAACGCCCCTGCTAGAACGAATGGTGCTACCTCATATTTGCTTCAACCAAAAAGTGATGGCACCTTTGAGGTTCTCTCCATGGCAGATGAACCGGTTGCTCAAAACTCTGCAGGCGCCTGGATTCTAACTACGGAAATACAAAAACCAGCTAACAGTAATTCGCCATGGAAACTTATGAGCCCGCAGCCAGATCTTGGCGGAAGTGTGCGCTTGATGTTTTTGCTGACAAACGGAAAAGTAATGGTTCAAACTTCTAACGGAGGTGTCGAGAGTCGCCAAAAATGGTGGTTATTAACTCCGGATATAAATGGTAATTACGACACAGGTACTTGGGAGCAAGCTCCAAGTCCAAAGGACTACAACCCAACAACATACAGCGGGGCGATCTTGCACGATGGCAATCTCATGGTTTTTGGAGGAGAGCAAAACGCCACTGATGCTGGAGTTGTCACAAATGGCACAAATATTTGCCAAATCTATAATGTAGAAACTAACTCTTGGAGGCAGATTGC
>CAILYP010000183.1:0-10933 GCA_903838475.1 uncultured Actinomycetes bacterium
GCACCAGGAATACATGCTGCTAGTTGTGGAATATCATCAAAGAATTTCCATACATCGTCGATCGGTTGATCAACGACTATCGTCTGCGAGATTAGCATTTTGCCTCCTGGTTGATGAATGAGGATGGATCTTTTTCAAACGTTGTACGACACCCTGGCGCACAGAAGTAATAGGTCGTTCCTTCATATTCAAAGGGACGATTTGATTTTTCAGCAGCTACAGTCATTCCACAAACCAAGTCGATAACCTCAGTTGGCTGAGCCATCTGAAGCAAGTTTGGTGTTGCCTTCTGTGTCAGAGATCCAGCGGCACGGAGTTGAACCAGTTGCGCGAGAATTGAGACTGCCATCTCGCGGTGTGTTGTATGTCCGAGATCTAGACCTGCTGGTAATTCAACCGAATCTATCTGTTTTTTAGTAAAGCCGCGATCCACCAAGTATGAGAGAACTGCCGCTCCACGCTTACGTGATGCAACGACGCCGAGATATGCAGGAGCTGCCGGTAGCGCCGTCTCTGTTGCTTCTTCATCACCATGGCCTTGCGTTGCAATGACGACTACAGATGAAGAATTAACCATGCTTGAAGTGAAATCAGCAAAATCAAGAAGCTGTACCCGCCAATTCAAAACCTCGATAAGTTGCTTGAGTGTCACTGCCATTGGCGAGCGCCCAACAATCGTTACCTGCGGTGATGCTTGAACTGGTTCGACATAAATTTGAAGTGCGCCTTCGCTCTGGCATGCCATCGGAACAGTGATGACTCCATCAGGAACATGCATCCCTTTAAAATCGGCTTCCTGTCCAAGCCAAATCAGCTGAGCTTTTCCAACTTCCATCACCTTTTTCGCTTCACGGATAAGGACTGGCTCAGCACACGCCCCGCCAATCCATCCATGCAACTTTCCATCAGAGGTAATGATTGCTCGTGATCCGCTCTGTCCAGAAGAAGGACCTTGGCGCCACACGACAGTCGCCATCACAAATGATTCACCGCTATTAGTGAGTTCGACTGCGCGCTCCATGACGCCCATACCTTCGACTGGATTAAAAGACATGTGTTAGTTGCCGCTCCGTACTGGTGGCATACCGTAAACATCTTTACCTGTTGTGAGCGCTTCGTAGACACGATTAGGCATTAAAGGCATATCAATATTACGAACACCCTTGTCCTTAAGTGCATCCATGACAGCGTTTACGAATGCTGCTGGTCCACCAACAGTTGCACATTCACCAACACCTTTTGCACCAATTGGATGGTGAGGGCACGGTGTTACAACTTCGTACAATTCAAAGCCTGGTGTTTCCCACGCTGTTGGAAGCAAGAAGTCCATGTAGTTACCGCCGATGATGTTTCCTTCTTCATCGTAAGTTTGATATTGCATATTTGCCATTGCATACGCCTCGGTGAGACCACCCATGATTTGTCCTTCGACAATCATTGGGTTGATACGAACACCGCAGTCATCGACAGCAACGAATTGCAATACATCCCAAACACCTGTCTCGGGATCAATCTCTACCTTTGCGATGTAACACGCAAATGGCCATGTAAGGTTGGGAGGATCGTAGTAAGCGACGTTCTCAAGCCCTGGCTCCATGCCATCTGGCATATTGCTGTAGGCGGCCATTGCACACTCCTGAATAGTTACGCCACGTTCTTGATTTCCACGAACGTAGAAGCGACCTAGCTCCCATTCGATATCTTCTTCAGATACTTCAAGTAGGTGAGCAGCAAGCTTGCGAGCCTTAGCGCGAACTTTACGAGCAACCATTGCAATCGCAGCACCTGCTACGGGAGTTGAACGAGATGCGTAAGTACCCATACCGAATGGAGCTGTGTCGGTATCGCCTTCTTCAACGAGGATGTCATCTGCAGGTATTCCAAGTTCGTGAGCGACAATCTGTGCCCATGTTGTTTCGTGGCCAGTTCCTTGTCCACGTGAACCTGTGCGCAATAGCGCCTTACCAGACATGTGAATGCGAAGCTCGGCAGAGTCAAACATTTTGATACCTAAGATGTCGTACTCACGGCTGTTACCAGCGCCCAATGGTTCAGTCATCGTTGAGATTCCGATGCCAAGAAGGCGTCCACGCTTTGCTGCTTCTGCCTTTTCAGCAGCGAAGTTCTTATATCCGATTGCTTCCAATCCGATATCGAGGCACTTCTCGTACTGACCTGAGTCAGTAAGGAATCCGAACGCTGTGCGGTGTGGATGCTGTTCATCCTTCACAAAGTTAATGCGGCGGAACTCTGCTTGATCCATGCCGAGATCATCAGCTGCTGCTTGCACCATGCGCTCTTGGAAGAACATGGCTTCAGTGACACGGAATGAACAACGATACGCAACTCCACCTGGTGCCTTATTGGTGTAGTAACCAGTTGCGAACATATGTGCTGTTGGAATGTCATAAGCAGCAAACGCAGAGTGCATCAAGCCAATTTTAAACTTACTTGGTTGTGCATCTGCAAAGAATGCTCCGTGGTCTGAGATCGTATTCATGCGAACGCCAAGGATCTTTCCATCTTTGCGCATCGCCATTTCGCCCTTAAGGTAGACATCGCGACCAAAGCCAGTTGAGGTCAAGTTACCAGTCTTATCTTCAATCCACTTAACTGGCTTCTCAGTCAATATTGAAGCGAGAATTGCAATGACGTAGCCTGGATAAATTGGAACCTTATTTCCGAAACCGCCACCAATATCTGGTGTGACGATACGAATGTTCTGTTCTGGAAGTTCTGCAACCATTGCGACAGCGGCACGCACGATATGTGGAGCCTGTGATGTCATATAGACAGTCAACTTTCCAGTTGCACGATCGTAATCAGCAAGTGATCCACAAGTCTCCATTGGAGATGGGTGTGTACGTGGATAGTGAAGTTCGATTTTAGAGACTACATCTGCATCTGCAAAAGCTTTATCGGTGCGTGCCTTATCGCCAATTTCCCAGTCGAAAACCTTGTTTCCAACTTGACCGGCTTTGTCATCGCGAATCTGCACTGCATCTGGCGCCGCTGCTTGAACTGGATTAACAATTGGTGGCAATACTTCGTATTCAACAACAATCTTTCCGCATGCATCTTTAGCAATATATGGGTCATCCGCAATCACTGCACAGACTTCTTGGCCCTGGAAACGAACCTTATCCGTCGCAAGTACCGCTGCCGTGTCGTATGAAAGTGTTGGCATCCATGCGAGGTTTCGTGCAGCCATCATCTCGCCTGTAAGAACAAGGCGAACTCCTGGCATATCCCATGCAGCGCTTGTATCAATTGACTTGATACGTGCGTGAGCTAGCGGACTGCGCAAGATCTCCATGTGGAGCATTCCTGGAAGAACGATGTCATCTATATAGTTACCTTTACCGCGGATAAAACGGTTATCTTCAACTCGGCGACGGCTCGCGCCCATTCCGCCAATTTTGACTTCGTCTAGTTTCATTAAGTTCTGCTCCCTAACCTAGTTGAGTTCCGCGCGCATTTTTTCAGCAGCCCAAAGAACTGCCTTGACGATATTTTGATAACCAGTACAACGGCATAGATTTCCAGATAGCGCCCAACGAATTTCATCTTCAGTTGGGTTGAGGTTCTCTTCGAGAAGAGCCTTTGCAGCCATCATCATTCCTGGAGTGCAGAAACCACATTGAAGTGCGTGCTCTTGCTTGAAACCTTCTTGTATCGGATTTAGTTCGCTCGCTGAAGCAAGTCCTTCAACAGTTTCAACGTTATGACCCTCTGCTTGAACTGCCAGCATTGTGCAGCTCTTGATTGGGCGACCATCGAAAAGGACTGTGCAAGCGCCACAGTTGGTCGTATCGCAACCACTGTGTGTACCGGTCAACTTAAACGCTTGGCGCAGCAAATGTACAAGTAGTAGTCGTGGTTCAACATTCGCAGTACGTGGTTCTCCGTTAACGTTCACTGTTATTTGGCGAACCGGAATATCACTTGCGGGTGCAGACTTGATTTCTTCGTAAAGGCTCGACATTTCTTAGGCTACTTTCTGTTCGGAGTTTGCGATGAGGATTCTCTTAACAAAGGTTTCGATGATGTGACGCTTATATTCAGCTGAACCGCGGTGATCTGTACGAGGCTCTGCCTTAGCGGCAACAAGTGCTGCGGCCTTTGCAATTGTTGCATCGGTTAACTTCTGGCCAATTAGTGCTGAAGCTGCCTCGTTAGCGTCGATTGTCTTTCCACCAACCCCGGCAAGTGCAAATCCTGCGCCAAGCACGGTATCACCACTCATATCGAGTGAAACTGCAACCGAAGCAGTTGCAAAGTCACCAACACGACGTTCAAGCTTGAGGTAACCACCACGTGCAACACCCTTAGGGGCAGGGATAACAGCTTCGATGGCTATCTCGTTGTAGTTCAACGCATTCGCGTAAGGGCCGAGAACGAAATCTTTCATATCTATATTGCGCTTGCCTTTAGGACCCTGAACAACGAGGTAACCGTGAAGAGCGATCATCGTAGCCGCCCAGTCACCCTGTGGATCAGCGTGGCATACAGAACCAACGAATGTTCCGCGCGTGCGAACGATTGGGTCTGCAACGAGTGGAGCTGCTGCTGCAATTGTTGGTTGGCGGTTTGTGATTTCAACAGACTTCTCTAGGTGCTCGTGACGAACAAGCGCACCTATATGAAGTGATCCATCCGCATCGAAGCGTATGTAATCAAGTCCAGGAATATTATTGATATCAACAAGTTGTTCTGGGAATGCGAAGCGAAGTTTGAGCATTGGGACAAGGCTCTGTCCTCCTGCAAGAATCTTTGCTTCACCTTTACCAGCATCGAGCAATTTAATTGCTTCGGCAATTGTCTTCGGAGATTCATATTTAAAACGTGATGGATACATATTTTATTTCCCCTACGTGAGTTTTCCGGTTACTTGCTCTTCTTGTCTTTTACTGCAACTGGCATTGAATCTGCATCTGGATTTGGACGCGGTTCTTGATGTGCAGGCCAAGGACCTTGCACTGGTTGGCTTGCAACTTTTAGAAATTCTGTAATTTGTGGCCATGCCCAGATCGTTGGACTATCACCAGTCTTCGGTGAGTTCTCAAAGAGTGTAAACAAACGTGGAGTGCCGCGCTCGTGGCCAGTCGATTCAACAGTCATGGATTTCCCTCTTCGTTTGACGGTGGCGAGAAACCTAACACCCGAACCTTGCACCAGCAAGTGTTTGGCATGAAAAAGGTGGTGCGATTTGGAGCTTAATAACTTCGCTTTGCGCCCAATTTGTGGACTAATTGACGCCTTTAAACTCAGCCAAATCTTCGGGGGTATCGACATCTTTCCCATTTGCCAAGCTGTCCAAGGCGATGTGAAAAACATCGTCTCGCCCTTTGAGAAAATTGCGAGCTCCGGCATCTCCTGTTGCACTGTCGAGAATCTCTTTCCAATATTTTCGCGCAAATTTAACAGGGTGTCCGGGCATTCCATTAAAGGTTCCCATAACGATTTCCTGAGAAGAGTTAGCAACTGCAGCGATTGCCTCAGTCGTCATTCCAGGAAGGTCCACTAATGAGATAATTACCTGGGAATATTCTGGCTTTTTGAGTACTGCTTCGAGACCCATTCGAAGCGAACTTCCCATTCCAGTCTGCCAATCGGTATTTATAACAATTTCCGCACCGGGGATAGATCCCTGCCAAGCGCCGAGGACAACGTATACATCTTTAATACCTGCATCGTGAAAAATTGCTACTGATCGATCGACTAATCGCTCGCCATCTATTTCTATGGTTGCTTTGGGGCTGCCTATACGAGAGCCAGATCCGGCCGCCAAGATTAATCCAACCTTCATCGCTATACTCTACGTCATGCGCGAAATCATTGATGAGGTTTTGCCTTCCTTTAATTCCGGAAAACCCTTCGCACTTGCAACAGTGACACGCACTTGGAGCTCTGCACCTCGCCCAGTTGGTGCAGCCATGGCAGTACTCGAATCCGGCGAAGTCATCGGTAGCGTTTCAGGCGGCTGCGTTGAAGGTGCAATCCATGAAGCATCTCTTGAAGTTCTCAAGACTAAGGCTTCGCAATCCGTTACATATGGCGTGAGTGATGACAATGCATTCGCAGTTGGCCTTACATGCGGCGGCACCATCGAGCTCTATATTCAATATGTCCATCAATCAACTTTCCCAGATTTTGCCGAAATTGCAGCCAAGATTGAAGATAAGAACGCGGTCGCTGTCGCAACTTTGGTTAACGCAGAATCCGGCATTGGGGCGCGCATAGTCCTTACAAAAAGTGATGCTTCAGGCTCGCTTGGAAATTCACAATTGGATCACGCTGCAATCGAAGGCGCCCGCGCGCTCTTGAACCACGGAACCACAAAGACTTTAAAGCTTGGCCCTAACGGTGAAAACAGGATGGATGATGTCTCAGTCTTTGTCGAATCTTTTGCACCAGCACCTCGAATGATTATCTTTGGTGCAATTGATTTTGCGGCTGCCGTTGCTCGTATTGGTAAATTTATGGGCTACTACGTCATTGTCTGCGATGCTCGAGCGCTCTTTGCAACAAAGCGACGCTTTCCAGATGCTGATGAAGTCATAATCGATTGGCCCCATCGCTTCCTCCCAACGATCGAAGTTGATGAAAGCACTGCGATCTGCGTACTTACCCATGATCCAAAATTTGATGTGCCTGTACTTGAAATCGCCCTACGCACCAAAGCTGGATATATCGGCGCTATGGGCAGCAGACGTACCCATGAAGATCGTCTCGTAAGACTTAAGGAAGTTGGAATGAGTGACGCAGAGCTTGCCAAGCTCAAATCTCCCATTGGTTTAGATCTTGGAGGCCGGACTCCCGAAGAGACTGCCATCTCCATCGCAGCAGAAATTATTTCAAATCAAGTTGGAGGAACAAATCAACCGCTAACAAAAGGCAATGAAGCAATTCATAAGACTTCTCTAGCCAGCGAAGATGAGCCTGCGCCAGTATTGAATTAGTCTGGAATTAATTAGCCTGGTTAGTAAAAGGAGATCCAGCGCGCAGTTGAACCTGATGGATTTATTCCAGGGTTAATAAGTGCAAATCCTTGTGCCTGTGCCACTCCACGTAACATCGCGGAGCCCAAGTACGCGGTAGGTGTAAATACTTTTCCATCTCGCGTGCCCGGTACTAACCGCGAAAACCCTTCCGGAGTCGTTAGTGACGAAGTTAATTCAATGACTTCTAACTTTTCTTGCGTAGCGCCGAGGAAAGTTTTAATTAGTGGATTTCCGAATGAATATAAGGCAGCGAGAGCGGATTGTGGATTCCCCGGCAATGCAAGGAAGGCAATATCTCGACCGCTGTGAGTAACGCGAGCAAGGAGCACGTGATATCCAGGACGTACCTTGACGCAATCAATCAACATAGTTGCCCCTAGGTTTTCGAGCGCGGGCTTTACGTAATCTCTAGGGCCATCAGCAGTTCCACCAGTTGTAATGATTAAATCAACGAAGTCGAGTACCTTACTAATTTCCCGGTTGAGAACTTCGAGATCATCTTTCACGAATTGTGCCGAGGAAATAATGGCACCCATTTTTGAAAGTATTGCAGGTAACTGCGGACCAAGTGCATCTCGAATTGCACCGTCTGCTGGAACTCCTGAATGAATTAGTTCGTCGCCTAAGAAAAATATGGCTACCCGAGGTTTCTCGATCACATCTATTGAGTCATGCCCAGTTGCTGCAAACAACCCTGCCATGGGTGCATTAACTCGAGTTCCTGCGCTGACAAGAACATCGCCATTTTTGCTCTCCATGCCTGCAGGTCGAATATTTGCGCCTTCTTCAATCTCACCAGAGATGTAACCACCATTCTCGGTGGCCTTCTCCCACGGGATTACAGCAGTTGTTCCTTTCGGAATAACACCTCCCGTTGCTATAGCCAAACAATGTCCGTAATGAAGTGCCTGCGTAGAAGTTTTGCCGGTAGCAACTTCGCCAATGAGTTTCCATGGACTGTCACCAGATACTGCCCAGCCGTCCATCGACGATGTTTCAAAGGCGGGCAATTGGCAAAGCGAGATAACGTCTTCTGCAAGATACCTATCTATTGCATCTGAAAGAGAGACTTTTTGTGGCTTCAGTGAAGAGAAACTCTGTGATGCAACTGCCAGGGCTTGATCCCACGAACCTTCGCGCATGGATATTACTTCTGGTTCTTTAGCTGAGATTCGAGCGCTTTAATACGTTTATGACTATTTACATGGTAGTAAATCATTCCGATGTCAAAAATGAACATTAGCCCCATCACCATCCACATGATGTTCATTTCAAGACGATCAGAATTGGAGTAAGGCATATTCATTAGATAATTATGCACCCTTCAAGACTGCGATTGCTTCAGCCAAAATCGAAATTGCAATTTCAGCAGGAGTAGTGGCACCGATATCAAAACCAGCGGGACCGTGAGCGCGTGAAATATCTGTAATGTCACGATAATTGAGCCAATCTTCACGGCTCTCCTGCATCTTCTTAGAACCAAGAGCTCCGATATATCCAGCTTTGCTCTCAAGGGCATATTTGAGGCTGTTACTTGATGTTTCTACCTCGTGTCCCATAACCACTACGCAGTCCATCGGCGAAAGAGTTGCGGTGAAACCTGCAACCATTGTAGGTCGTGGATCGACGGAAACATTCCAACCGATTCCGCGCGCAGCACTTTCGAGCGCATCAGCGATTGGTCCAGCACCGGCGATAACAAGTTTTGTGATTGGATGGTAAATAGTCACAATGCGATCGCCAAGATCCAGAGAAGTTGATTTATTTTTACTAAATTCTTCAGCTATCTGAGGGTCTGCGGCAATAATTGTGACGGAGGTAAAGTACTCAGAACGAACTATTTCATCGCCATCAAGATGGCAGATGATTGCAATCGATTCGCGGTCTAAAAATGCTTGCCATAAGCCACTATCAATTGCATTAGATGGTAGTACAGCAAATTTCAAAGTGCTTCCGGCTGGCACATTAGATATGGTTGATTCGAAGTCAGTAACTACTCGGGTGATAATGCGACCATTAGGTAATTTACGTGTAGCTTGCTCAATAAGTGCGCCATCGAAAGCTGAATTGACGAGGTTTCCAATTTTGCCGCCGCCTGGTGTGATTGCAATTGAATCGAAGTTCATCGGGATAATTGATTCGGTTGATGAAATTAACCATGCAACATCAGCGCGAGTATTGCTACCCACGCAAGCGTTAACGCTTAATGCGATTTCATACATCCCGCAATGGTAGAGGAAGTTTTAAAAGAATAGAACTTTTTAATCCTGGGCTTCGAAGCTCCCCCATACAAAGCTGAAACAACTACATTGACCGATACCAATAGATCGAGTTGAAGCACCTAAGGCTGTGGTGGAGACAACGGGGTTCGAACCCGTTCCGATGACTTGGTAAACCAACAGGCTGCCAATTACAACATGTCCCCAACACGAGGGTGAAGTTACGGTTTGACTGTTTGGCTCATCTGAGCAGATCAAAAAATTGTGAAGTAGAAATATGTGTGGAAAAGCAAAAGGGACTTGGAAATTAACCAAGTCCCAATTACTACCAAGCCACCGTTGCCGAAGTATCACATAAATAATCGATTACTCGCAGTAACGAATTAAAGAAGAGTCGCCCTATAAGCCGGAACGAAGAATTTTCTCTATCGGGCGCCCCTTGGCAAGTTCATCAACCAACTTATCCATATAGCGAATTTTCTTCATAAGTGGATCTTCTATCTCTGCAATCTTTACGCCACAGATAGAACCAGTAATTAGCTTTGCATTTGGATGAATCTTCGCAGACTTAAAGAATTCCTTAAAGGTTGTCCGCTGCTTCAAGTGACTCTTTAGGGTCTTTGAGTCAAAGCCTGTGAGCCATGAAATCACTTTAATGAGTTCGGCTTCGGTGCGATCTTTACGCTCTACCTTATTCACATAGTGAACATATACATCAGCAACGGGCAACTCATAGATTTTATGCGTCAACTCTAAAGTCCATTCTTTCTACTGTATGTGAGCTGGATCCATCCAGAAGAGCTCCCAAATATGGCCATCGAGATCTTCAAAACCCCAACCGAACATGGCAGGGAAAACGTCAGGCTCTTTATATCTGCGAGCTCCAAGACTGAAAGCTTTCTCGCACAGGTTTTTTACTTCGTCAATCGATTCGCAAGAAAGTGCAATCAGCGCCTCGACAGAGTTTCTCACGGCGATTGGCTTATCAACAAAGGTTGAAAATCGTGCATTTTCGAGAAGCATTACAAAGATATTCTCACCAACGACCATGCAAGTTGTATCTTCACTTGTAAATTGAGGATTAAACGTAAAACCAAGTTCTGAAAAGAACTCGACCGATTTGCCTAAATTCTCGATGGGGAGATTAACAAAAATAGAATTGTTCACATTCTCATGATAGCAATAAGCCAGATAAAAGAAGAGTCACCTATAAGGCCGAGATAGTGGGAAAGGGCCCCGATCTCTCGAGGCCCTCCCATGCAAATCTGGTGCTGCTCTTTTGATCATTACCAATAGATCGAGCTTCAACAGTTAAGACTGTGGTGGAGTCGACGGGGTTCGAACCCGCTCCGCTTGTTTGGTAAACGAACAGGCTGCCAATTACAACACGCCCCCAACACGGGAGCGAAGTTACGGCTTGGCCAACCTTTGGAAATATTCAGCAATGGTAACTGTGGATAAGAATTGATATGGAAAGCAAAAGGGAGTCGGCATTAAGCCAACTCCCAATTACTACCAAACAAGCGGATTCCAATTGTTGCATAACTTCGCAGTTACTCGCAGTAACGAATGTAAGAAGAGTCGCCCTATAAGCCGGAGGCTTTCGATTCTCGCTCAATAACGCCGATTGCCCACGTAAGTGCCCACAAAGTTATACAAAGTTTGACAAAGCATTACAGGTTCTTATCAGCCCAAATACAAACGGCATCA
>CAILYP010000184.1:0-9914 GCA_903838475.1 uncultured Actinomycetes bacterium
ACTTTGATGACTGCTAAATAATTTTGCGGTGTTGCCACGTTATCTCCTCACTCTAAATCTCTAGTTGAGACTTAAAGTTTTGCTTCTTCGGTTGCGTAAAAGTAAGACCGCGACCTTGTCCAAGCAAACACCGACACGATTTATTTGTAATTAGTTATTCACTCACTTTTTTCTCGAAAAATGAATTTCTACACATTCCTATTTTTTCTATTTTCCCTATTTTCCCTATTTTGCTATTGGTGCTAATGGAGAAGAGAGATCAACGAATTTCACGGACGCATTCTCTGGAAGAGCCAATAGCGCACGTAATACTTTCACTTTTACAGTCACCTCATCCGATGTTCCCCAATTAATAATTACCCGGCCACTTCCAAGTTGCGTATGGGTGCTCTGAATCAGCGCTGATGAATGCACTGAAATTGATGATAGGTTAGCGAGCAGATCAGGTGGGAGCTCTTGAATGAAAAGTGCCACGGCACTGAGCAAAGAAGGATCACTTGAGGCGAAAGAAATAAGGGGGTACTACTGTGCTCCTATATTTGTAAATATAGAGCCAGTTTTGTCTATCAGTTTTCGCACTCCAGTTGCATCCAAAAATTCACCAACTGGTACTCGCTCTTGAATCGTGACATATATTTTTCCATGTAGCCAATCGCGGCCTACTTTTTCATTTTCGATCCAGTCCTGATTCGCAAGCTTTCGATTAAGTAGATGGATATCGACTCGTGCCAGCGGTTCACCCAAATGAAATTTGGTTGAGGGGTCTAATAGAAGAGCGCGAATTTCACTCGTGCGCTCTGTGCCATCAATCTCTAGCGAGCGAGCAGATAAAAGTGTGGACCACCCCAAAAAATAGATAACTAAAACAAGTAAAAGAAGGGCGAGACTTACTCCTGGGAAGTGCTTGATTTTGCTTTTTGGCAACCTAACCAAAGCGCTCCCCCAGCGCCTCAAGCATCACTGGTGCAATTGAATTTACATCACCTGCGCCAAGCGTGATAATCACATCTCCAGGCTCAACTAGCTTTGTTACTTGATGAATAATTTCAATCATAGATGGTTGATAATGAAACTTATCTTCCGAGCGTCCTTGAGCAATCAAAAGTGAGGAGACGCCAGGTATAGGGCTTTCACTGGCTGCATATACTTCCAGGAGATAAATTTGATCTGCAATATTTAGGGCATTACCGAACTGCTGTGCAAACATTTGAGTTCGTGTATATCTATGGGGTTGGAAAATTACGAATAACTTACCGTTACCCGCATATCGCCTAGCTGTTTCCAAAGTGACGCGAATTTCTGTTGGATGGTGGCCATAGTCATCAACAATTCGAATACCAGCAACTTCTCCTTTTAGCTCAAATCTGCGTCGAGCTCCCGTGAATTCAGAAAGACCTTTAAGCAAATCACTTGACTGTGCACCCAGTGCAATCCCTGCTGCAAGTGCTGCGGCGGCATTGAGGAGATTGTGCGCACCCGGGATCGCAAGTTCGATATCTCCAATCACACTTCCTTTATGGGTTATGCGGGCAACGCCGCCACCTTCTGATAGGTGGATCCGAGAAAGTTGAAAATCATTATCGCCATTCTGCGAGCCGTACGTCATGACTTTCAGGTCGGTTCGATCAATTTTAGATAAAAGTGCCCTTACATTCTCATCATCACCACATGCCACTAAAAACCCATCAGGCTTTATGGTCGAAATGAATTGCAGAAAGGCTTCGGCTAGTACGTCAAATGTTGGAAAGTGGTCCACGTGATCTAATTCAAGATTAGTGATTATCGCTCCGCTGGGCTTGTATGCAAGGAAAGAGCCATCCGACTCATCGGCTTCGGCCACGAAAATATCGCCAGTTCCCAGATGAGCATTGGTCCCAGACATATTTATCATTCCACCGATTGCAAATGATGGGTCAAGAGCAGCGCGCTGTAGTGCCACAGTCAGCATGGATGTCGTTGTTGTCTTTCCGTGCGTTCCAGCCACCGCGATTGAACGCTTGCCTTCCATTACTAATGCCAGAGCTTCGGCTCGGCGCATGATTTCCGCGCTTCGACTCTGAGCTGCAATGAGTTCAGGATTGTTTGCAGCAATGGCAGTAGAAACTACAACGACATCTGCGCCCATTTGGTTTGCCTCGGAGTGCCCTAAATAGATTGTGGCTCCAAGGGTTGCTAATTGGGAAGTCACGGCTGACTCTTTAGCATCTGAACCTGACACAGTTTTACCTTGTGCAAGCATTATGCGAGCAATTCCACTCATGCCGGCGCCGCCAATGCCAATGAAGTGAAAATGATTTCTACTCATTTCAACCCCTTTAATGTCGATGCAGATAGTTTGGACTCAATCATCTTTCCAATTACGTCAGAAGCGTTAATTGGGAAAAGTACATCAGTATCACCAGCATCACCTACATCACCAGCATCACTAGAAGCTAATTTCTTGCCAGAGGCAATAAGGCTGAGCAAGTGTGCAGATAACCATTGCGAAGTAAATTCAGAGTTAGAAATCATTGTTGCAGCATGAGCATCTACAAGTGATTGCCCATTGTGTGACTGCTCACCGTTGCCGATAGCTAATGGGATTAAAAGAGCGTAGGTCTTGGTTATCCCAAGTTCATGACACGTGAGCGCACCACTTCTAGAGATAACTAAATCTGCGGATGCGTAGACGTCAGCCATATCATTGAAATAATGCACGGGTTGGTAACCGGGTAAAGCAGCTGGAAGTTCATTGTCTTTACCGACTGCGTGAACAAGTTGTATTCCTGCCCTCAAAATAGCTTCCCTAGACTCCTGAATGACCGAATTAATGTGTTTGGAACCCAGAGAGCCTCCGAAGACAACAACAATTGGGCGATCAGGGTTGAAGCCCCATTCGGTAGCCTTTCGTTTGCGAATCTCTAAGCGCTGAGTCAACGTCTGGGCTGCTAATTGAGTTATTTCCTTGCGGAGTGGAATTCCTACCAGCGATGCCCCTCGCCATCTTGCCCCAAATTCCCGAGTGCTTTCAAAGGAAATTAGCGGGATACCGCCAAGCCTCACTCCCAAACGGTTTGCTATTCCCGGAAGAGCGTTTGCTTCATGCACAAAAAATGGAATCCCCTTCGCGAAGGCCATTACATAAGATGAGGCACAAACGTATCCGCCAAAGCCCACAAGTAAGTCTGCATTAAGCATGGCCTTACGAGTTTGCAATAAGGAGCGGATAAAGCGAAATGGCCAAATGAAAGTGCCCAGAGTTAACCTGCGCGGAAACGACACTTTAAGAATTTCGTGAAGTTCAAATCCTGCTTCGGGCACCATGAACTTTTCCATACCCATGGCAGTTCCAATGAATTCGCATTCGATATTCGCACTTTGCGAACGTAACCAATTTCCCACTGCTAGCGCTGGCGCAACATGGCCCGCAGTTCCGCCCCCAGCCAAAAGCACAGTGAGCTTCTCTGTCTTCGCTTTATCTGGCATGTCGAACTTCCTTACGGGTAGCAAGAGCGACCTTAATTTCTGGATCCCTGCGAAGGACGTTAATCACAAAAGCTATTCCTAGGAAATTTGCGATGAGAGAGGAGCCGCCATATGAAATAAATGGAAGTGTCACTCCTACGACAGGAAAAATTCCAATATCTGATGCGACATTGACGGTCACTTGAAAAAATAGCCAAGCCCCAATTCCAGCACACGCATAACGAGAAAAGTGATCTTTAGTATGTAGCGCTGTTCGGAATATGCCGTAAATGAGCGCCGTAAAAAGAATCAAAACCAGAAGAGTTCCAATTAAACCAAGCTCTTCTCCAATTACTGAAAAAATAAAGTCAGTATTTGCCTCAGATAGATTGCCCCATTTTTGTCGACTTGCCCCAAGCCCTACTCCAAAAAATCCGCCACTTGCCAGACCCATCACCGAGTGGGCTGTCTGCCAACCAGCAAATTTGTACACCTGTGGGTCAAATGGATGTAGGACGGCTTGAAATCGATGAAGCCTATTTGGTTGGGTGATGATGAATGCGGTTGCGCAAAGTAGCCCACCAAATGAAATCATCGCAAAATGGCGCATCGGAGTTCCACTCAGAAAAATCATGGCCGAAGCAATAGCCATAACAATCAGCGCCGTACCTAAATCTTTTCCTACCATGATCATCGCAAGCAATAAGAGGGTGCCTGGTAGTAAATACATTACGAGTTGCATTGGAGTGAAGTGCCGGTCTGGATTTTTGTTAACCCGCTCTTCGAATTTCCTTAATTGCAAGGCACAGAAAAGTATCAATCCTAGTTTGGCAAATTCTGAAGGTTGCAGAGTGAAGGGGCCTATCCCAATCCATGATCGATTTCCATTAATATCACGCCCAATAAATGGAAGCTGAGGAAGTATCAGCCCAAAAACTCCGAGTGGAATTGCAACGCGAGCAAGCTTTTCCCAAATGGCAATCTTCATACGAGATGCGTAGCGAGTTAGTAGAAGCGCAATCCCCAGAAATAATAATTGTTTCAAAAAGATGGAATAGGTCGAGCCAGTCTGCTCAAAAGATTTCACAGATGAGGCTGATAAAACCATCACCAGACCAAGCCCGGATAGCGCGGTTACTGAAGTAAGAATGATGAAATAGGGCGCTGAAGGCCTAGCTAGAAAATGAGCATAACGGCGCATCAAGCACCCACTAGTTTATGGACACTTGAAGCAAAGAGATCGCCTCTGTGTGAGTATGAGGTGAACTGATCCATTGAAGCGCAGGCTGGTGCTAGAAGTACAGTTTCCCCAGTTTGCGCAGTATCTATTGCTTGCCTAATGACCGCATCCATGAGTTCATTAGGGCTGTCGTAATCGTTAATGATCGTTATCGAGACAGAAGGTGCAAACTTTTTTAGCGCTTCTGCAATCACATTGCGATCTCGCCCGATCAAAATTGCGCCTACTAGTCTCGGGGCCACGCGTTTGACCAAAGTATCCATGTTGGCACCTTTAGCCAAACCTCCGGCAATCCATAAAACCTTTTCATGAGAGAGAATTGAGGCAATTGCTGAATGTGGATTTGTGGCCTTTGAATCATTTACCCAAGAAATTCCATCTTTTTCCATCACAACTTCAATTCTGTGGTGATCAAGAACGAACGTTTGAAGCCCTGCTTTAATAGCTAGATAATCAATACCAATAGCACGCGCCAACCCCGCGGCTGCAAGAGCATTAGAAACATTGTGTGGAACCGTAGGCTTGATATCAGTTAATTCTGCGAGTGCTTCAGCTCGACTCTCATCTTTTACAAAGGCTCGATCAACCAAAATCTCCTCAACTAACCCTAATTCACCAACTGCGGGAGTCTGAAGTGAGTAAAAAACTTTCTTGCCATTCCAGCTAGTTGACCTGTTTACAACTTCTACATCTTCTGCATTAAGAATCGCAATCTGAGAAAATGATAGAAGTCTAATTTTTGAATTAGCATATTGGTCAAATGATCCATGCCAATCAATATGATCTTCTGCAATATTGAGAATTGCACATGCCTCAAATCTGGCTTCGTGGCTCCACTCGATTTGAAAAGAAGAAAGTTCAATTGCAAGAAAGTCGTATTGGTCGGTCCTCGTGAGAGATTCAATGACGGTCTCCCCCACATTGCCACAAGCCGTACCGTGAATTCCTGCAGATTTAAAGATTGATGCAACCATCTGAACTGAAGTCGTCTTGCCATTAGTGCCAGTAAGCGCAATCCACTTTTGAGCTGGTGCTATGTCCTGCTTTATTCGCCATGCAAAATCTATCTCGCTAATCAACTCGGTACCCGAGCGACTGAGGGCTTCGATAATAGGATGAGACTTATTCCAGCCAGGAGAGATAATGGCTAGATCAATATTTTGCGCAGGAAAAGCTACTGTTGCGACTCCCTCGATCTCTTTTGAGCTTTCATCAAAAACCACTGGCTTAATTCCGTTACTAAGCAAAAATTTGGTTGTGGCAACACCCGTTACGCCAGCTCCGACTACTGCAACAGATTGTTGTTGAAGCTTTTCCAGGAATGACATCTCAAGATACGACCCATTGCGCATAAAACAGACCCAGACCTGCAGCCACGCTCATACCAGCAATAATCCAAAATCTAATAACAATAGTTACTTCAGCCCAGCCGAGTAGTTCAAAATGATGATGAAGCGGCGCCATCCGAAATACACGTTTACCGCCAGAGATTTTGAAATAAAGCGTCTGGATAATTACCGACATCGTAATTATGACAAAAAGACCGCCAAGGGCAATAAGTAGTAATTCTGTGCGAAGTGTTATTGCAAGCCCTGCTATTGCTCCTCCGAGTGAAAGAGAACCTACATCCCCCATGAAAATTTTAGCTGGAGATGTATTCCACCAAAGGAATCCAGCACATGCTCCTGCAAAGGCGGCGGCAAGAACTGCAAGATCTAACGGATCTCTAACTTGGTAACACTTACCAACTGTTGCAAATACGCAGCTCTGGCGAAACTCCCATACACCAATCATGATAAATGCGAGGAAGGTCATAATGGAAGTTCCACTTGCAAGACCGTCTAATCCATCGGTGAGGTTAACTCCGTTGCTGGTGCCAAGAATGAGTAATATAACCCAGATAACAACTAGCACTGCTCCTAATTTAAGCGATGTATCACTCACTGTTGAAAGATGAAGAGAAATAGGAGTTAAGCCAAAACTATCTGAGAAATGAATGCCGGCGTATCCAAAGAGTGCAGCAACTATCGATTGCCCTATTAGTTTTTCTCGTGAGCGCAAACCAAGAGAGCGCTGCTTAACAATCTTAAGCCAATCATCGATAAAGCCAACTATTCCAAGTCCTACAACTAAACCAATGACGAGCATTGCAGAGGTGCTAACGCGAACGCCATCGAGAAGGTGACTAACAAAATATCCAATTGTCGATGCCGCGATAAGTACCACTCCGCCAATTGTCGGAGTACCTCGCTTGGTGTGATGGCTTTGTGGGCCGTCATCTCTAATAACTTGCCCATAACCTCGCTTTTCGAGAAAGCGAATAAGCGCTGGAGTAAAGAGGAAACTTAAAAGCGTAGCTAGGGATCCGGCTACCAGGATTCCTTTCACTTTGTTCCTCCTTCCGGTTTGGCTAAATTACCTTCAGCATTTGCTTTAACTTGTAAAGCAACGATTAATTTTTCTGCAAGCTCTTCAAGATGCTCCGCTCGAGATGCTTTCACAAGCACAACATCGCCTTGTGAAAAATGTCGACTGATTGGGAGCGCCTCTTCCTGTGTTAAAAAATAGTGTGTTGTCATCTCATCACCGGCTTCGAAATCCAGATCTAGCCCCATAAGGTAAAGATCGGTTCCAACGGCAACGAAATGATCGATTCCAAGGTCAGAGGCGAGTCTGCCAATACGAAGATGATCTTCGGCTTCTGACTCGCCGAGTTCATGCATCTTGCCCAGAAAAGCCCACGAGAGTCCGCCTCGTTCTTGAGCCAAAAGAGCAAGAGTACGTAAGGCTGCCGATGCGCTATCGGGATTAGAGTTATATGCGTCATTAACAATGACAATTCCACCGATCTCGTGAAGCTCCATTCGCCACTTACTCGCGTTATCGGCGGTCGAAAGCGCTGCTGCAATTGATTCAATCCCGATGCCTAATTCAGTAGCAACAGCGGCCGCAGCTAATGCATTTGAAATTTGATGAAGTCCAAGCAGGCGCAAACTAACTGGAGCGCGACCAGCTGGTGTGACAAGATCAAAGTGAGCATGTCCCTCGCGAACTTCAATATCCGCAGCTCTCACGGTATTGCCTGCGCTTTCACCAAATGTGAGAGTTTTTAGTTGACGACCATCAGCCATATGTGGCGTGAATGCGTCGTAAGTCCCGAGGATTGCAGTTCCGGATTCAGGAAGTGAATCGATGAGCTCGCGCTTGGTCTGTGCAATTGTTTCTAGGGAGCCGAATTCACCGAGGTGGGCACTTCCAACGACCAGCACAAGTCCAATAGTGGGTTGCGCAATTGAGCAGAGGTATGAGATATCCGTGGCGTGACGTGCACCCATTTCAATAATGCAATATTTAGTAGAATCAGAAGCAGATAAAATCGTGACCGGAACCCCGATTTCATTATTGAACGATCCACTTGGAGCAATAGACTCTGCATGCGAGGAAAGAATATGCATCAGCAAATCTTTAGTTGTGGTCTTGCCTTGAGATCCTGTAAGACCAATAAAGACTGTATTTTCCATTTTTGATCTTGCGTATTTTGCAAGTTCCGTTAAAGCTATCAAGGCGTCATCAACGATAATCGATGGCAAATCCATCGATCGCGTGCACAGGACAAACTGAGCTCCAGCAGCAACCGCCTCAGCGCAAAAGTCGTTACCATCACGCCGCTCACCGGGTAGCGCTACGTAAAAAGTTCCAACACCAGATTTGCGAGAATCGACAACTGGAGCGGCGCTGGTGAGTGCAAGTGGATCCAGATTTTGAAGTGTGCCGTTGGTAACGCGTGCTATTTCCTCAAATGTGAGAGTGATCATGTTAACCGCTCAATAGCTCTTGCCAACTCAAGGCGATCATCGAATGGATATTTGATTCCTGAAATTTCTTGACCAATTTCGTGGCCCTTACCTAGAACGATGACGCAATCTCCGGGCTCAGCTTCTGCAACCGCAATAGCTATTGCTCCTCTGCGGTCGGGTTCCACGTGAGAACTCGTTCCAAGGTCGATGCCCGTACTCATATGTCGAAGAATATCTTCTGGGTTTTCGCTACGTGGATTATCCGATGTCATAACAGCAAAGTCGCACCCTTGCGTTAACGCCTTACCCATTAATGGTCTTTTTGAATTGTCTCGATCCCCACCACATCCGAGTACCCCAATTACACGCCCTGGAGTGATCTCTCGAACGGCTGCTAACACCTGCTCCACAGCATCAGGCGTATGTGCATAATCAACAAATGCTAAGAATTTCTGGCCAATATCAACTCGCTCTAGTCGGCCTGCTGGGCCCTTTAGCCGCGACAAATCATTTCCTATTGCGAGCGGATCCACTCCACTATCTACGGCAAGAGCGATTGCCATAAGCGCATTATCTAAATTATAAGAACCTAAAAGAGGCAAAAACCCTTCGATCAGAATTCCACCGACTCCTCGGATAGAAACCTCATAGCCCTTGCTACTAATCTCATGTTTAACATAGTGCCAAGTGGCAGATCGCGAATTCCGTGAAACTGTTTGGACTGGAATTTGAGAAATTTCAAGAAGCTTCATGCCATAGGGATTATCTATATTTATGAAGCCTTGATCTGCAAATTCTGCGCTAAATAGCTCTGCCTTGGTAGCAAAATAGTTTTGCATGCTGCCGTGATAATCTAAATGATCTTGGGTCAGATTAGTGAATGCTACATTTTTAAATCGCGCGCCATTGATTCGGTCTTGGCTAATTGCATGGCTACTGACTTCCATAACAAGAAAGTGCGTGCTTCGTTCAACCATAGAAGCAACAATGGATTGAAGCTCGGTACTCTCAGGAGTTGTGAAGTTGGTTGGAAAATTTTCTTTACCAATAGAGATGCCGACCGTGCCGATACAGCCGGATTCACGACTACTTAGATTCCATATTTCATTTAGCAAAGCAGCTGTTGTGGTTTTTCCGTTAGTTCCGGTGATTCCTACAGCGTGAACTGCGTTGAATGGTGCTTCATAGAACCATGAGGCTACATCGCCCACTCGTAATCGCGGATCTTCAATAACAATGGCCGGCAGAATTTCGCCACAAATGCGCAAACCTTCAACATCCGTAAGAATTGCTACAGCGCCGTTTTCCTTTGCCTGCGCAGTGAAATTAGCTCCGTGGCTTTTGCTGCCAGGAAGTGCCACAAAGAGATCATTCTTCTCAATATATTTTGTCGAGGTCGTTAAGCCTGCGAAAATTACTTGGGCGGCTTTGCC
>CAILYP010000185.1:0-11673 GCA_903838475.1 uncultured Actinomycetes bacterium
AAGGTCATGGCTTTCAAAAAGCATCATCGATTATTACCTCAATGGAATCAGAGATGAAGTTTTATAGCGAGGTCCTAGGATTCGCACTTGAGTAATTAACGTTGCTTGGAAGGCCCTGCTGCTCGTGCTGCTCGTGCTAAAAATAAGGCAAATACGAGGGCTAGGACTATTCCGGTATTAACGCCCATCTCTTTAAGTGCGCGGTTAAAATATTCTGACGTTTTAGATTTCTCCATGGTCAGAGATGCTCCAACAGTGAGAATATGTCGCACAGCTGCGATAACCCCGATAATTAAGAAGTTATCTAATTGGAAAATTCCATCAGTAAATCGCACGATGACTGTTCTCATAATTTCAAGAATGATGACTACAAAGAGAATATCGTTAATTCCCTGAATCATTCCTAGCGGGAAAAAAGGTCGAGTTTCAATAAGGCGCTTAAAGGTATAGCCAGCGGCTAAGACGGAGATAATAAATAAGATTATGCCTAGGAAGCCATGCAATATATCTTCGAGTTTATCGATGAAAGTGGAAGGGATGAGTGACTCATCGTTTGTGAGTAAACCCTTTACCGACTTGTACTTCATAATATCCACTCTCCTTGGCTAATTAGTTGGGTCCTTCTCATAAATTTTGAATCCCTTGCGATATGTTGAAATAACTTGCATTCTTCCAACTTCATGCGGATCCATTTCACGCGGATCCTGATCCAATACGATCATGTCGGCAGAATAGCCAGGCAAGAGCTTCCCAAAATTATCGTCCTCAAAAGCTTGATATGCGACTCCCGAGGTGTAAGCACGTAGCGCTTCGGAAATCGTTATTCGCTCTTCTGGAACCCAGCCCCCCGCCGGTGTTTTATCTGGCATCTGGCGGTGAACAGCTACAGCAAGTCCCTCGAGTGGGATTTCACTTGTGACTGGCCAATCACTGCCAAAGCTAAGAGGTACACCCAAATCTAGGATCGATCGCATTTGGTATTGCATTCCTGCTCGCTCTTCACCTAATCGCGGAACGCTAAGAACTTCTTGCATCGGATCCAGTTTTGTCCAGAGCGGTTCAAAATTTGCAATTACATTCAAACTTTTTAAACGCGGCAAGTCAGTTGGATTAACAAGCTGTAGGTGAGTGATTACATGCCTTCTGGGGCGCGGCGCGTTTATCTTTTGCGCAAATTCGACAGCATCTAAGGAGTTACGAATACCGCGGTCACCGATAGCATGTATAAAGACTTGGAAACCTAATTTATCAAACTCAGCTACAGCGCTCTTCAAATTTTCAAGCTCCCATACCGGCATCCCCAGATAACCGGGATGATCACAATATTCTTCAAGCATATCTGCAGTGCCACCTTCAATAACCCCATCTGCAAAAAATTTAATAGTAAAAGCAGTTAGATTTTGGGTTACGGGTAAGTTCTCGATTATTTTTCGCTGTTCTAAAAAGTATGCAATATCTTCTCGCCATGTTGTTGGATCTGCTCTAAAGGCGAGGTTGAAACCGATTTTTAATCGATTAGTTTTTGCTGCTTCAATATATGGTTCGGCCATTCCAGGATCAACCCAAGCATCTTGCGCCCATGTGACTCCACACTTTGCATATCTTTGCGATGCATACTCAATGGCTTGGATATCGTCTTCCAATTTTCTAGGTGGGATGTGCTTCGTAACCAGAGCGATCGCATCCCATTCACGTAGGGTTCCTAGCGGACCTCCATCGGGCCTGCGTTCAATCGTTCCAACCTTGAGCTCGTAATCAATATCGCTGATTTTTGCAATTTCTAAAGCTTTGGAATTAACCCACACAGTGTGATGATCCATTGCATGAAGTAAAACTGGGCGATCAGGTACAACGGCATCGATCCAGTGGGCATCAAAATTGCCACTTGGTGCGAGTGCGGCATCGTAAGCGCCACCAACAATCCAGGTATCTTCAGGATGAGCGTCGGCATACGCTTTCAAATTATTCAGGGTTTCTTCAATGCTCGGAAGTTCTGTTACCAGAGGACCTTGCCATTCTCTGCCGGCAAATAATGGATGAGCATGTCCATCTGCAAATGACGGCATTAAGAATTTGCCATCTAAATCAATTATCTTTGCAGCCGACGGAATTTTCTCGGGATCGAGTGAAACGATTCGACCATTCTCCACGAGCATGGAATGTGCTTCTTGTTCTTGGCCAGACCAAATATGAGCATTCTTAAAATAGATTGATTCCACAGCCAATTATAGAGTTTGACTCAAATTTGGGAAGCCTAATTGGCATTAAATTTTGTAGAGGTCGTTCTTCCGGTCAGTAAAAACATTCGCCCGGCCAATAATTGTTTTATTTCTCGCAGCAGAAAAATCTATTTCGGCGGTAATTACCTTTGCCTCATTACCAACCGGGCCAACAACTGGATACCCATCCAAATCAAGAATCATACTTGCCCCTTGGAAAACTAGACCTCGCTCTTCGCCCGATCTATCTGCAGCTATAACCCACATGCGATTTGTCGCAGCAGCTGCTTGCGCTTTAAAAATTTCACTCGAACGCTCTGATGATGGTTTTGGAGAGCTTGGCCAATTTGTTGGGAGAGCTAATACTTCTGCACCAGCGATTGCTGCCATACGTACCCATTCTGGAAATTCAATGTCATAGCAAACCATTACTGCGATTCGACCAATACTGGTATCAACTACAAGTGGCGCTTTTTCTCCGCAGAGGAAAAGATCAGGCTCCTTATCCCAGAGATGTACTTTTCTATAGACCCCAAGAATATTGCCGTGATCAATGATGACCGCGCTATTGCGAACTTTATTGTTTTCATCCATTTCGCAGAAACCGGCGACGATAATGATGGAGAGTTCGCTAGAAGCTAGTTGCCATGCTTGAATAGTTTCACCATCAATTTTTTCTGCGCAGGAAGTTGATTCTTCTTTGGTAAGGCAATAGCCACTATTAGAAAGCTCTGGAAGCACCACCAGCTTTGCGCCAAGTTCGGCGGCTTTCTTGATGTCGGCCAAGGTTCGAGAAAGATTGGCAGAATTTTGCGTTATGTCAATACTCGTTTGGGCCGCAGCGACGATCATGCGCCCATTCTGTCAGCAGTGAGGCAGGTTTTGCTCACCATGCGGGAATTAGCCAAAAAATTACAAAGAAATTTGCCCAGATGCCTAGTCAATACTCTCAAGCAGTTCTAATCTTTCTGCAGCCCTCTTCATTCCATTGGGGCCCTCAGGAGGAGAAATGAGCGAAGTTCCATCAGCCAACCCCGGCGGCAAACAATTATTTGTTCGCCAGTCATCTGGTTTGGTACGTGAAGTAAGTGTTAGAAATGCTCTCTTTTTCAACGCTGCTGCTTTTATTGGCACCGGTGTTGGCTGGTATCCAGTTTTCTACGCGCTCCCATTTATTGCAGTAGGCGTTGTAGGTCCCTTTTCGACATATGGTTGGGCGGCATTAATTGTTGGGCTTGCCTGCGTTCTACTGGCATTTATCTATGCATCCCTATCAAGTGTTATGCCACGTTCAGGTGGTGATTACGTCTTTACAAGTCGATTCATTCCAAAAGCAGGTCCATTTATTGCTTGGGTTGAATCATTCACACTTGTCTTCTCTTCTTTGGCAATTATTGCCTTTGAAGTACCAATCGTCGTTCGCAATGTGCAGATTTCTGCCCGCATTGTTGGTTTAGGAACCGGCTCATCATTCTTCTCCAAAGCAAATAGCTGGTTTACCGATAAGTCAGGTGTTGTACAAGGGTGGCCAGGATTCTTAGCGGCTGCTGTTGTACTGCTCCTCATACTTTTTGTTGTGACGCGCGCAACTCGTACATTCCATAAGATTGTTACGTCACTTGCAGGTGTGGGTCTGTTTTCAGCTTTGTTGATGTTTATCTTTGGATTACTTTTTGTAAGCCAAGATAAAGTCACAGCAGGATTACAAGCTCAAGGTGTTGATGTGGCGAATCTTCCAAAGGCAGCAATTGATGCTGGAACGCTTGCAGCGAATCATCACATTAACTGGACGCCTGCCGTCTTCGCTTTAATGGCAAGCACACTTTTGTTCCAGTACATCGGATTCCAATATTCAGCATATATTGCTGGTGAAGTTCGCGGAAACGTTAAGAAATCTATTCTTACTGCAGTGCTCGGCGCACTTGCAATCGCTGTTTTCATGAATTCCATGTACGTTGATTTCCTATCAAAGCGATTTGGTTTTGATAACCAAGTCGGTTGGGGAACGCAGTACTGGCTGGGCGATGCACATATGCCTCTAGGTCAACCAAATTCAATGCCACTTGTTGGAGCGCTCGCGCATCCAGGATTATGGCCAATTTGGTTACTCATTAGCATCGGGGGAGGACTCTTCCCATTCTTGCTATGTCCTGTGTACATCAACTTCATCAGCCGCGTTTGTTTGGCATGGAGCCTAGATCGCCAGGCACCGGAATGGTTTGGAACTGTAAACGAGAAAGTTCGTGCACCTATAAATGCAATTCTGACTGCAATTGGTTTTGCTACGCTCTTTGCAGTCTTCCAGAACTTTGCAATTCTGCCGCACAGCATTGCAGCAACTGGTCGCCTGAACTTGATTGCAACGGCATTCTTCTCGGTCTTAATGGCCGCGCTGACTTGGATTTTGCCAGGCATTAACGCAATGATTGCCGGCAGAACAAGACCTGATCTGGTTCGAAATGCTCCTTACCGGAAAGCTCTTCCGTGGATGGGATTAGTTTGGACGGTCTTCATTGTTACTTTGTTCTGGTTCGCCGGAGCAAAACCAATCATCGCTGCCCTGACTAATACAAAGACAGGAACTGGCGCGTACTTACGTGACAGTGGCGTTCAGTTCTCATTAATTGTGGTCGCGGCCGCGGTAGTTCTTTACATAATTCAATCTGCCGTTAATCGCAAAAAAGGAATCGACGTCGCCTTGTTGTACCAGGAGATTCCACCTGATTAACAGTTACTTGTAATTCAAATCGGGCTCGACCTTTCGTCGGGCCCGATTTCCATTAGAATTGATGTAACTTAAAAAGGGAGCCTGTGTGAAAAAGAAGAAGAAGGATGAAACTCGACTTTATATAGTTTCAGATTTTCACGCTTCTGAACCTGCTTGGAAGAAAATGCTCAATGCAACTCGCATGGGTCTCTATGGGGCCGATGCAGTTCTATATGCAGGTGACCTAACAGGAAAAGCAATTGTTCCAATTCTCTCGACTAACGAAGGCTATACAACGACACTTTTGGGAGTTAACCGCAGTGCTCGCGACGAGAAAGAATTGATGGATCTTCAGCGAGACATAACGGCAATCGGCTATTACCCCCACCTCATGACTCCAAAAGAATTTGAAGAAATCGGGGAAGACCCAAAGAAGTTGTCTGATCTTTTTAATAAATTAATTCATGACCAAGTTGCACTGTGGATGCAGTTGGCGGCTGATCGTTTAAGTGACTCTAAGATCCCTTTGTATTTGATTCCAGGCAATGATGATCCATGGGCAATAGATCCGGCCCTAAATGCAAGTGAATACGCAATCAATGTGGATGGCAAAGTTGTTGATATGCCCGGAGGACTACAAGTTCTAGGCCTTGGAAAATCTAGCCCAACTCCTTGGAACACTCCTCGCGAAGTAAGTGAAGATGATTTCCGACACGAGATTTTTGGCTTAGCAGATCAGGTAAAAGATCCAAGAAAGACAATCTTCCTTATTCACTGTCCGCCATTTGATTCAGGTTTAGACACTGCGCCAATGTTAGATAAGAATTTTAATTTAACGACTTCGGCGGGGGATGTACTTCGTGGACCGGTTGGTTCTGTAGGAGTGCGCCAAGGTATAGATCAAGTGAAACCACTGTTGTCAGTTCATGGACATATTCATGAGTCGGGTGGAGAACGAAGACTTGGAGATACGCATGCTATTAACCCTGGCTCAGAAGCTGCCTATGGAATTGTTAGAGGTTATTTAGTTGATGTTTCTTCAAATGGTGTCGAACGCTCGTTTCGAGTTGAGGGCTAGGCAATGTCAACCGATCCTCTTCTAGAGGAAGCGCTACTGCTTCTTGATGACGCTGCGAAAGCGAATATTCCTTTGGTATTGGTCGGGGGATTGGCGGTTCGCCATTTGTGTCCAGATTTTCCACCACGCCATCGCGATGCTCAAGATTTAGATTTAGCAAGCATTTCACCAGCAAGAAAAGCTCTTACTCAATTTTTAATTGAGAGAAATTACACTCCGGATAAGAATTTCAATGCCCTTTATGGCCACAAACAACTTTACTTTGCAACGCCAGATCGAAGTAGAAATGTAGATATATTAGTTGACACATTTGAAATGTGTCATACCTTAGATTTTAAAGATCGCATTGGTAGATCGCCGCGAACTTTAGATATTGATGATTTACTGCTTTCTAAATTACAAATTGTCGAGATTAATTCTAAAGACGTTCAGGATATTTGTTATCTCCTTGCACAATTTCCTGTTACCAAAGCTGATGAATTGCATGCGGTTGGCTTGGAAAGGCTCGGTACATACTTCTCCAGTGACTGGGGTTGGTGGAAGACAGTTACCTTGAATATTGAAAAGATCATTCAACTTCTTGATGCAAATCACGAAGGTCCGGCTGGTCCACTTGTACCCACAAAAGCGAAATATGACGTTCGCGCAGCTCTACAAGAAATCTTAATTTTTGCAAATGAAATCCCAAAAAGTAGTAAATGGAAATTACGCGATAAAGTGGGAACGCGTAAAAAGTGGTACCAGGAGCCGGAAGAAGTTCCACACGACTAACCATGCGCCAACTCCTAACCCACATAAATCAACCAGCCAATTCTCCCGCGAGAGTTAATCCGCCAATACGAGGATCATTTAGAGTTGCTGCAATTCAAGAGCCCTGGCATGGTTCAATTGATAAGCAGAAAAATGAATTGAGAATGGCTGTTGAACTTGCTGCCAAAGAGAGGCCTGAGCTCATTGTTTTGCCGGAACTTTCGCTCTATCCATATGCCTGCACTAAGCCAGATGCTCAAAAGTATTTCTTCCCTGAAGCCCTTGAGGGAATGAGTTTTATCTTCGCTCAGGAACTAGCAGCTATTTCTGCTGCGCACGTTCTTATTTCTTTGTATGAAGAAGGGTCGGACGGAAAATTCAATACAGCAATTACGATTTCTCCAAGTGGTGAGATTGTTCTTAAAACTCGAAAAACACATTTGCCAGTTACTGCCGGATATTATGAGGATAAGTATTTTGAAGAGGGAGACTCATCTCCATCAATAATCTCGATCAATTCTGCAAAAGTTGGGTCGCCCACGTGTTGGGATCAATGGTTTCCAGAACTAGCTCGCGAGTACGGTTTAATAAACACCGATGTTCTCTGCTATCCAACAGCGATAGGTAGCGAACCGGATCACCCTAGCTTTGACACTGAACCGCTATGGCGACAAATGATGGTTGCCCATGGAATTGCAAATGGATTGTTTGTAATTGCAGTGAATCGCTCTGGCACTGAAGATGGGGTTACTTTTTACGGTTCCTCATTTATTAGCGACCCATATGGTCGGGTTCTGCTTCGTGCAGCGCGCGAAGACTCCGCTGTACTAATCGCAGACCTAGACTTGGACGAGAAGAGAGACTGGCTAGAACTATTTCCATTTTTCAAGACTAGAAGGCCTGAGATGTATAAGAAAATTGCGGATAGCGCCCGCTGAAGCCATGGGGTGGTCGTAGAAATCGCTCATTTTGTGATTCGCGAAGAACGTATCTAATTACTAATATTCAGAAATGACTTCACGCATAACTCTGGCAAATACAAATCTCTCCGTCTACCCACTTTGCCTCGGAGGCAATGTCTTTGGCTGGTCGGCAACCGAAGCGGAATCCTTCGCGGTCCTTGATGCATATTACGAAGCGGGTGGAAACTTCATCGATACTGCTGACGTATATTCAGAATGGAAGCCAGGCAATAGCGGTGGTGAGAGCGAGACAATCATCGGTAATTGGATGAAAGCCCGCTCAAATCGTCACGAAATAGTTATCGCTACAAAAGTATCAAAACTTTCTACGCGTCCTGGATTATCAGCGCAAAATATTAAAGTTGCGCTAGAAGAATCTTTGACTCGCTTACAAACCGACCATATTGATCTTTACTACTCACACGATGATGATCAAACTGTGAAAATTGAAGAGACTCTAGGTGCGTACAGCGATGCTATCTCAGCGGGAAAGATTCACCTCGTCGGGGCATCTAATTTCACTAGTGAGAGATTGAAGGAATCTGCTGAAGTTAGCAAGGCAAATGACTTGCCAAGCTATGTTGCCATTCAGAATCGATATAACTTGATGGATCGCCAACCATTTGAATCTGATATTTCACCTGTTCTACAGAAGCTCGGTATTACTTCGATACCGTACTACGGACTTGCTCGAGGTTTCTTGACTGGGAAGTATCGCCCTGGTGTTGTTATTGAATCTGCTCGCGCTGGTGGAGTACTTGAGTACCAAGATGATCGAGGGTGGGCGGTTCTTGCAAAACTCGATGAGATTGCTAAGGATTTAAATACAACTCTCTCGGCGGTAGCACTCGGCTGGCTCCGCGGACATGGATCACTTCCGATTGCAAGTGCCCGCACGATTGAACAAGCCAAAGAAATATTTACTCTTGTTGATCTTTCTGCTGAATATCTAGCTGCTCTAGATAGTGTCAGCGCCTAAGAATTTTGCGCCAATTTACCTTCATAAGAAGATAAATACAGAACAACGCAAAGACTTGTACTGCTATACCCCATGGCGATGTAAGCGAATTTTGAATCAATTCACCCATTCCCTTTTGCTGGAGTGAGCTAGTGCCCGCTACATAAAGGGAGTAACTAACAATTCTTCCGGCGAAGAAAGCAAGCGTCAGCGGAATCAGCCGTATTCCCATCAGCCCAGCAGCTTCGGATAATTGAGCTGATGGAATAGGGGAGAGTGCGAAGAGCAGAAGGCCAGCCAATTCATGAGAAGTTTTCTGGTGAAGTACCTCGCTTATAGCTTCAAGGTTAGCTCTGTGCTTAGCTGAGATTTTGTGTCGTAGTAATCCAGTAGCTCGCGCAAGGCAATACCTTCCAGATCCCGCAGCAAGTGCGCCAATTGCGATGAGTGGAACGGCTGGTATTTGAGAATTTAATTTAAAGAGAACGAGCACTGACCAAGTGGGAGGCGCGAATGCTGGGAGAAGGTTCATTCCAAAAATAATGAGCGCCAAGTAGAAGTACGTCACCTAGGCACCTTTAACCATAAGCCGAGTTTAGCCGTGCTTCCTCGTAGTAGGAAGAAAAGGCAAAAGGACTAGCGCTTAATTGCTCGTGTTATTAGCAGATGAATCTCGCACCCAAGGCAGTAATCAAAGATGGCATTGAGGAACGAAGCAATAATTGCAAAGATTACTGGAACCGAGAAAAGAAGATTTATCTTTGCTACGCCGCCAATAGTTGCAAGCACTGCGAGTAAAAAACCTATTTTCTGAGCAAATTGTGGACCTCGAATATCTTCAGCAATAAAATTTTTACTAAGTCGAGGTTGAATAATCATGCGATAAATCAAACCGTAAGGGGATTTCTTAAGTGAGATTAATCCGCCAACTGCGAATTGAATTAATTGGATAAAGATCAAAAGAGTTGAATGCGCTAGAAACGCGACAATCAAGAGAACAAGTGTGATTGATGCGGATACGCGAGGGCCTCGCGGGTCTATGAGTTCTGGAGAATCAATTACTTTGGCCATAGGTATCTAATTATCCCTAGGTGTTTGCCTAGGTGTTTGCCTAGGTGTTAATGCATTAACAACCTGTTCACGTTTTGGTGCGCCAACGGCTCTTCCAATTTCAATCCCATAGTGATCCAAGATGAGTGTCGTGGGGGTAGATCTGATGTCAAGCTTACGCACAAGCTCTAAATGACTTTCCGCATCTATATCTACATGCTTAACATCTGATAAATCTTTAGCGATATCACGAAGGAGTCCACGCGTTGCCCGGCAGGGAGTACAGAACGCTGAAGAGAATTGCAGAAGAGTAATTCTGCTACCAAATTTAGTACCAATTTCTACTTCGGATACAGCTGGAGTCGTATGAACCTTCACGGTTCCTCGATTCTTGCGAAGCCATAATCCATAGATGGAACTCATGAGTAGCACTAAAACCAGTGTTACTTCGCTCTTCATAGCCGAAGTTTCTCATAGAAAGGAAATAGCAAAACCCCGCCACTCTACGATGGCGGGGTTTTGCTATTTATAACTAACCGAGAGGTGTATGTGTATCCACGTTGGCGTTGATGATGTGAGGAACAAAGTTCCACAGGTTTGGATTTCGTGGATCGATTTGAAGTTCTACCCAGTGATTGAATCCAGAACCAAAAGTCTGGATACGAGTGAAGTTCTGAACAAGTGATCCCTTATCCTTTTCTACAAGTTTTCCAGCAGTTTCATTCATAGGCATGTCTAGTTGATACCAGTGCTCATCACCATTTTGTAATAAAACTGGGCGCTTGAACTTAATGGTATTGGTCAACAGAGCTTGCTTTACATTTGCGTAGGCAGCTGTATTTTCATTGTTTGGAGTCGTTAGGTCGCGAAGGTAACCCTCCCAATCCATATTTGCTTGAACTACGACAATGACACCTAGCGCATTGTCCGCTTTTGCCTTTTCAAAACCTTTATTGATCCAAGCGACATTGGCTGCATCCCGAGCTTTGTACTCCGCATCATCACCATCTGTTGGCTTATCGTTATAAGTCTTGAATGTAGGAGTTGCAACTGCTGAATTATTAGCAGACCCAGGAACATGTGGGATAATTACAGTAATACCTTTGTACGTAAACATCTGCATCTCGGGATAAGTTTTGTCACGAGTTACGGAGGTGTTTAGCGTTTTACTACCAAGGCTTATGTAATTTCCTGAGGTGCCGAAGTAAGTTGAGCGGACGAGAGCCAACCGATTATTAGGATCAAAGTTGCCTTTAACCGCACGATCACAATCTACCCATTCATTATCACCAACTGAATAAAAAATTTGATTGGTGAATTTTTGGAAGAAATCATTCTTAATTCGAGCATATGCAGCATCTTCGCACTTGTCGCCCTTGCCACTCATAGTGTCGCCATCAAAGAGTGTGAATCGGACGCCGCTTGAATTGATGTCAGTAATTACTGCAGGTGTCTGTGTCTGACCTTTGCTGTCGTAAGGCATATCACCAATGAGAGCGATCGAAAACTTACCAGGACGATCCAGGGCTGCATGAGCAGCAGAAGCTGTGTAAATACCGCTAAGAGCGATAGATACACCAACGAATGAGATGATGTATTTCTTGATGTTTGTATGAGTGTTGGTCATAGAAGTAAATTTCTCTACCTAAGTGAACAAAAATCAAACTCCACTCAAAATTTTAAGCAACGATATGTGAAATTAGTTTAGAACCTGGCCTGTAGGCTAGATATTCATAAGAAGGCGCGTTGAGTATCACAATATGAGCAGATGCACCGATTCCTAAGTGCCCGACGTCGGTTCTGCGAAGAGCGTCTGCACCACCTTTTGTTGCAGCAATCAGCGCTTGCTCCGGCGTAAAAAACATATCCCTCACGGCAATGGCAATAATAAAAGGCATCGATGCGATGTAGGAGGAACCTGGATTGCAATCTGTCGCGATTGCAACATT
>CAILYP010000186.1:0-2061 GCA_903838475.1 uncultured Actinomycetes bacterium
CGACGACAAACTTCTCTGCGTTGCAAATGGCGATATCCGCAAGAGCAAACTGCAAGATCTCCACGATGTTCCAGAATATGAATTATCTGAAATCAAGGACTTCTTTGAAGTTTATAAGGCCCTAGAGCCAGGCAAGGAAGTCCACGGCGGTGAGTGGGTCGGCCACGAGGCGGCCGAAGAGGAAATAAATAACTCATACGCTAGGTTCAAAACCCACTAATCAATAAACTCTTCCCTTGTAGCTACAGCCACTACTAACGCGACTACGAGGTGAATATGTCAGGCATCAATACTGGTGATACTGCTTGGGTCTTAATGAGCGGAGCGCTCGTTCTCTTTATGACACCGGGTCTGGCAATCTTTTACGGTGGCATGGTGCGCGCAAAGAGCACGCTAAATATGATGATGATGTCCTTCGCGGCAATCGGCGTGACGACAATTCTCTGGGTTTTGTACGCCTACTCCCTCGCCTTCGGAAAAGATACCGGCTCAGGTTTAATCGGAAATCTCGATCACATTGGTTTAGCAAAAACAATTGATCAGGTGGTCGGCGAACCGGGTCACACAATTCCAACTCTTGCATTTGTAATGTTCCAACTAACTTTCGCAATAATCACCGTGGCACTTCTATCTGGCGCGATTGCCGATCGCGCAAAATATAGTTCATGGATCCTCTTCGTCGGGCTCTGGATAACTTTGGTTTATGCACCGATTGCGCACTGGGCATTTGCTTCGCAAGGTGGAAGCGGTGGCTGGATCGTAGACAAACTCGGTGCACTTGATTTCGCCGGTGGCACAGTCGTTGAAATTAACTCTGGTGCTGCTGCGCTGGCACTGGCAATCGTCTTAGGACGGCGTGAAGGATTTCAGCGCGATCCAATGCGCCCACACAACATGCCGCTCGTACTTCTTGGCGCTGGCATGCTCTGGTTTGGCTGGTTTGGATTTAATGCAGGTTCCGCACTTGGTGCTTCCGGTCTTGCCGCAACCGCCATGATCAACACTCAAATTGCTACCGCAGGTGCGGCAATGTCATGGCTTACTTACGAGCGTTATCAAGGTGGCAAGGCGACAACTCTTGGCGTTGCATCCGGTGCAATTGCTGGCGCTGTAGCGATCACACCAGCTTGCGGATTTGTAACTCCCCTTGGCGCACTACTAATTGGCCTCATTGGTGGCGTGGTTTCTGCGTGGGGCGTTTCTCGCAAATACAAATTTAACTACGACGACTCACTTGATGTTGTTGGAGTGCATGGAATCGGCGGCCTCGTTGGAATCATCGGAGTTGGTTTGATCGCAACAACTTCAGTAAATATCCATGGGGGTAACGGACTGTTTATCTCGGGCAATGCCTCGCTCCTCGTAAAGCAACTGATTGCAGCGCTGGCAACTGCGGCTTATTCCTTCATTGCAACCTACTTAATAGCGCTGGCGATCCAGAAAACGATTGGCTTTCGCGTAAACCGCAATCTTGAACTCGAAGGTCTAGACACAACAGTCCATGCCGAATCGGCATATGACATAAACTCATTTACTACGAGATAACCAGGGGATCAAATGAAACTAATAACAGCAATCGTAAAACCTGCTCGTGTTGATGAAATCAAGAGCGCGCTCCAAGCAAATGGTGTTCAAGGCATGACGGTTTCCGAGGCCGCTGGTTTTGGTCGCCAGAAAGGCCACACTGAAATTTATCGGGGTGCCGAATACGTAGTTGATCTAATTCCTAAAGTTCGACTCGAAGTATTAGTTGATGATTCAGACTTGAATCGAATTCTGGATCTAATTGTTGCAACGGCGAATTCCGGGTCGATTGGTGATGGCAAGGTTTGGGTTACCACTGTTGAAACTGTCGTTCGAGTACGCACAAATGAGCGCGGGAGCGATGCACTCTAGAAAGAAGTAGGCGCAACGCCAATAAATCTAATTTTGATTTATTACTGGTGGTGGTGGCAGATACTCCTGGCTCCAGAACTTAACTACCTTATTTCTAGACTGTAAAAAGATTGGAATTGTGAAGGCAAAAGTTAGGGCGGATCCAATCGTTCCAGGATTGAACAC
>CAILYP010000187.1:0-2428 GCA_903838475.1 uncultured Actinomycetes bacterium
CGAAGCTGTAATGGGTAATCGAGGTGTCATTACGAATGGTGACGATGCGTCATTTACCTACGTGGCTCGATCTTCTCCATCGGCTCCCACGATCGTGAAGTTTGGAAGTGTGACAAATGCTAATGCAGACCTGGGGCTGCCTGCGGTTCATTCCTACATTGCAATTTTGAATTCAGTCACCGGGGCTCTCGACTCATTTATCGATGGCGAAAGTGTTACCAAGATTAGAACTACGGCTGCAAGTATGTTGGCGGCCCAATTATTGTCCAACCCACCCAAGGTTATTGCGGTTATAGGAGCTGGCCTTCAAGGAATTGCGCATGCAAAGGCTGCCATTGAGCTCTTTGCGCCCGAGAAACTGATCTTTGTGACTCGAACAAGCAACCCAGAACTTGATACATTCCTCAACGACTTTTCGAATTCTTCAACCACAGATAGCGCACAAGAGGCTGCGAGCGAGTCAGACTTAATTTTTGTTTGTACAAATAGTGTCACCCCGGTCTTGAGTCAAAGCTTGAAACCCGGCACCACGGTTGTCTCAATAGGATCCTTCTCCCCCAACCGCGAGGAAGTTGCTGGGAAACTAGTCTCAGAAAGTGACCTAATAGTTGGTGATGATGCAAAGACGGTAATTACCCAAAATGGGTCCATAATTGCTGCTCTGAAAGCTAATCCAGAATTATCGTCGAAAATTCAATCTCTGGGTTCGCTGATAGATGACTCATCGTTGGGGAGAAAGAGCGTTGATGAAACAATCATGTACTTCAGTGTCGGCCTTGGAATACAAGATGCTGCAATTGTTGAAAAATATCTAGAGATGAAATCCAAGTGAAGACCATCATTCTCGGCGCAGGCCCCATTGGTCTTGCCACAGCGTACGAATTAGCAAAGCAGGGCGTTGAAGTCACCGTTATTTCTCCTAATCGTCCAACCACTGAAGCTGGACACGTAAACGCTGGATGGATTGTCCCTATTATGTGCGCGCCAGTCCCTGCGCCAGGGGCTCTCAAGAAAACAATCACTTGGCTGACTGATTCACAAAGTCCGCTCAAAATTGCACCCGAACTCAATTGGGGACATATCTCCTTCATGATTTCTATGCTTCGTTATTCAACCAAGAAAGAATTTCTTCACGGTTTCGCTGCCTTGTCGGAATTTGGACGTGGAACGCTGAATTCCTTCGATGAATATATTCAAGAAGGCGTCAACTTCGAAATTCATCGCACTGGTGTACTTATGGCATTTTCATCTCAAGCTGAACTCGATTCCCATGCAATCGAATTTGAAGATGTTGAAAAATACGGACTAAGCCCAGTCAAGACGCTCACTGGTGATCAAATGCGTTCCCGTGAACCTCTACTCTCTTCATTCGTAGACCAAGGCATAGATTGTCATGATCAGTACTTTGTAGACCCTTCATCTTTCATCCAAGGACTAAGAGAACGATGTGAAAAAATGGGAGTTGTCTTTATTGAAACTGACTCCAACATCAACCTTAATACGGCTGGCTCAAAGGCCGTTGTTCTCCTAGGTGATAAAAAAATCGATGCAGAAAATATTGTTATAGCAGCAGGTGCCCAAAGTAAATCTCTACTGGCTCAAATAAAAGTTAACTGCCCAGTGCGCTTTGGTAAAGGTTACTGTTTTGATTTCTTAGGAGAAAAACGCATTACTAATGCTCTCTATCTCAGTGGCGCGAAGATAGCAGTCACACCAAATAATGATTACCTTAGGTTTGCAGGAACTATGGAATTTGGTGGAAGTGAATCCAAGATTAATCTAAAGCGCGCGCAAGGTATTCTAAAAAATAGTTCTCAATACTTCACAGAAGATGTAACTCAGAATGTAGCCCCAAAAGTGGGATTACGCCCAATGACACCTGATGGACTTCCTGTCATTGGAAAAGTTGGAGATTTTTCTAATCTTTATCTCGCATCGGGACATGCCATGCAGGGGGTCACGCTGGCACCAAATACCGGAAAAGTGGTCGCAGATCTTCTGCTAAATAAGGAATCAAAAATTGATATCTCTGCGTTTTCTCCAAGCCGGTTTAATTAATTCAAATTCAGGCTTTATACATATATGTGAAGTAAGACACATCTTAAATTCCAACTTCGCTTTCTGAAAAAAGACACTTCCCTGCTTGGGAATAAAATACTTAGTATCTGTGTTTCCACCTATGAAAACCAAAGAATTAATCTAATTAATCAATAAAATATTGAATTAAAATTAAGCTGGGGAGAAATCAGTTGGATAAAGCATTTAATACATACGAACTTTCAGGAAAAACACTACAGAACCGCATTGTGATGGCTCCAATGACTCGCAGCCGTGCTGAGAATCCTGGTGGCCTAGCGACAGATTTAATGGCTACCTACTATGCACAACGAGCAACAGCCGGTCTCATCATTACCGAAGGAACCCAACC
>CAILYP010000188.1:0-2497 GCA_903838475.1 uncultured Actinomycetes bacterium
CAGGTCATGAGCTCACAACGTAAAGTCACGGTGATTGATGCAGATTTTCGAAGTCCGCCCTTAGAGTCATATATAACAACAAATAGTTATTCGATATCCTCCCTATCATCAAGCGAGAAGCCGGTGAACTTACCGGAAGGTGATGCGAAAGAAGTTTCAATTATTGATGTAGGAGTTTTACCTCCGCTCAATGAAGTTGTAAATGATAGGCGGTGGACGGCTCTTCTTTATAACTCAATACTCGATTCAGCTACCCAGCTTGTTTACATCTCACAAACCACAAAACAAAGTCTGACCCAACTCGATATTTTTCTCAAAGAGCTACCGGTCCTCACCAAGCAAATTCCTATTACCTATATCTGTATATGCGTTGGACAATCCAAGCAATTACGCAAAGCGCAAGCTGCCTTTACTCAGATCGTTGGACGCGAGCGTCACTTTTTTCTTAATGAGGCGCATATAAAACCAAGCAGTACCCACTTCTTAGACTCATTATGGGCATCGAGAGAAAAAGGGCAGAAGGAGATTGGTAGTATCGCTACCTCACTTCTTCAGTAATTTAGAAAGGAAGGCGGCCGCTTTGAGCAATCCCCGGATAGAGAATGTATTTGCTCATACAGCGCTGACTTCTGAAGATAAAGAACGTCTCTCTGACCTAATAGCTGAGTGGCAATTACTTTCTGACCTCTCATTTGCAGATCTAATTCTTTGGGTACCAAAACGTGCCGATTATCAGAGTTGGCCTGAAGGATATATCGCAACTGCTCACATTCGCCCAACTACCGCGGCTACGGTTTTTGCCCACGAAGTGATTGGTGAAGAATTAAATTGGGGCGATAATCCCCGTTTGGATCAGGCGCTCTCCCAAGGTGAGATTGTTCGAGATACCGAACCAGAGCAAGTCGGTGACTTGCTAATCAAGGAAGAAACAGTCCCTGTGATGTTTAACGGTCACATTATTGCAGTCATTGCGCGACATCGAGATGCTGTGCAAATGCGTTCTGCATCGCGACTTGAGATAAATTATCGAGAAATAGCTCACAAAATTTATCGCATGATTTCTGAAGGTACATTCCCAATTCAAAATAGAATCTATCGAGCTGAATCTGCTCCACGAGTAGGAGATGGATTAATTCGCCTTGATGCCAATGGTTCAGTTCTATATGCCAGCCCAAACGCACGATCAGCGCTTAGCCGCGCAGGATGGGATGGAGAGCTAGAAGGTCATATTTTTGGAACGCTTATTGAATCAATTGCACTCAATGATGGAGAAGCTACGGATGAAACGTGGTCCACGATTTTGAGCGGAAAAGCCCTACGACGTGCCGATCTCGATAATGGCCGGGGAATACTTGATTTTCTAGTCATGCCTCTCATTGAAGGTTTAGACCGTATAGGTGCAATTGTTTTGGTTCACGATGTGACCGAACTGCGTCGACGCGATCGCGCGCTGCTCTCAAAAGATGCCACAATTCGAGAAATCCATCATCGAGTTAAAAATAACTTACAGACAGTTTCAGCTTTGTTGCGTTTGCAATCTCGTCGAGTTCAAGATCCCGAAGCATCGCAAGCACTGGCAGAAGCGGTTCGAAGAGTTGCCTCAATCGCCATAGTGCATGAAACGCTTTCAACTAGCTCGGCTGAGACTGTACTTTTCGATGAGGTCTACGATCGAATTATTCGTAACGCTATTGAATTAAGTGTGCGTCCTGTCCAAAATAAGAAGAGTGGCGATTTTGGTGTCTACGGTGCGCAGCAGGCTACGCCACTTGCGCTAGTCATTACAGAGCTTATTCATAACTCACTTGAGCATGGCCTGGCCACCGAAGGAGATTTGCTACAGGTAGATGTCTCACGTGACGGTGACTTTGTTACGGTGAAAGTGATAGATAACGGTGTTGGTCTTCCAGAAGGTTTCTCATATGAAGAATCCTCGAACTTAGGATTGCAAATTGTAAGAACACTTACCGAAAACGAACTAAAAGGTAGTATTAAGCTCTCAAGAATTGGTAATGAAACTCAAGCCATTCTTACATTTCCAGCTCGGAAGGATTGATTATGGGCGATATTATTAAATTTAGTGCAAACGGTAAAAGTGGTAGCGGATATATCGCCCTACCTGAATCTGGAGCTGGGCCTGCAGTAATTGTTATTCAAGAGTGGTGGGGTTTAGTTGGGCATATAAAAGATATCGTTGATCGCTTTGCAGACGCCGGTTTTGTTGCAATTGCTCCGGATCTTTACCATGGGCAAGCATCAACTGAACCAGATATTGCTAAGAAACTAATGATGGAATTAGATCTGAATCAAGCAGGCGAAGAAATAGCTGCTGCAGCATCATTTTTGCTTAGCCTCAAGCAATGCAATTCAACAGCAGTAGGAGTGGTTGGATTTTGCATGGGAGGCTCCCTAAGTATTTGGAGTGGAACACTTTGCGATGAAATTTCTGCAACCGTTGCTTTCTATCCTGGTGCATCATGGGAGCGACATGCGCCCA
>CAILYP010000189.1:0-1687 GCA_903838475.1 uncultured Actinomycetes bacterium
CCTGGAATCCCACGGCAAGAAATTTACTTATTCCGAATTGGTTGATTTAGCTAAGGCAGAAAGCAATCCGTGGCGCACGCTGATTTATGTCGATGCCCCGCTATTTATGCATGCGGGTGGGATGATCGCGCGGATCCAAAAGTTTGCAGGAGAAAGTAATCAGGAAGTGCCAGAAACTCCTGGCCAACTGGCGCAGACTATTTTTGCATCGCTAGCCCTGCAATATGCCCAAACTTGCGACGTGCTTGAAAAATGCAGTGCTCTTCCCATGCCAGGTATTCATATCGTTGGAGGTGGCTCCCAAAACGATCATCTCTCCCAACTAACGTCAGATGTTTCCGGGCGCGAGGTAATTGCGGGCCCAATTGAAGCAACAGCAATTGGAAATGCAATTGTGCAAGCAATTGCCCTTGGCGAGATCGCAAATCTCCAGGCTGGTCGCGATTTAATACGTAAGAGTGAGCTAAAACTCCATTCCTTTCTCCCACGTCAGGTATTAAAGTTGTCAGAGTTACGAGAGCGATATCAGAAAATCTCACGAATGGAGTTGCGATGAGCAAATTAGCTAAAGAGCTAAATGAGCTGGCACATAAGACCGGTGATCCATTCGAAGATTTAACCATTCTTGCTGAAGGAAATGTTGCGGCATATAACGCCGAGAAGCGAAAGTTTTTGGTTAAAGCTAGTGGAGTAGTTATGGGAAAAGCCCAGTTGGAAGATTGGGTTTGGCTAGATCTAGATCCGTGTGTTGAGATTCTTGAAGCTGCCCAAAAGCAAGGAAGTACCCAGGCACTTACCGATCAATTGAATAAGATTCTGCATGCCGGTGAAACTCCAAATGGGAAAATTCGTAAGGCAAGTATCGAAACTCTGGTGCATGTTGTGGCGTTCCATTTAATGGAATCAACCTGGTCGCTTCATAGCCACCCAACTCCAGTAGTTGCACTCGCTTCAAGTACACACGCCGCAGAGCATTACAAGGCCTCGGTTTTCCCCGATGAAACAGTTTTGTGCGGGCCAGTTCCACTCTTCCTTAAGTTTGCCGAGCCTGGGCTAGAACTTGGCCTTGGGGTTTATAACGGAGTGAAAGGCTACATAGATAGGTATGGCAGAAATCCTCGCCAAATAATCCTAGGAAATCATGGACTTTGCACTTTTGGTACCGGGAGTGACGAGGCTTTCGCTACGACAAAGATGGCGGTTAAAGCGGCACGAGTACGAATCGGTGCGCTGTCAGCAGGAGGTATAACTTTTGTGCCAGATGACATGGCAGAAAAAATTGCGTTCCGCCCAGATGAAGTTAAACGGCGTGCTGATTTGGTTGCGGAAAAGTCGAAGTAGTGGCAGTTAAAGCAGCAACCTTTGATATTGGTGGAGTCATCTATTCAGATGACGTATTTAAGAAAGCAATTTTTCAGGCGTTGATTGAACTTGGCGCTACCTTCGAGGTTGCCGAATTTAATCGAATTTATGAAGATCATCTAAAGTCACAGACTGGTTCATTGCGCAGTAAATTGTGTACTGAATTTTTTGGAAACCTAGATAAGAAAAGCGAACTTATGACAGCGGCAACCAAACATTGGATCTTTACTGAAGCTGATCTTTATCCGGAAGCCCTAAACACAATTAAAAAACTTACTGATACTGGTTTGAAAATTGGCTTAGTTGCCAATCAACCAACTAGCAG
>CAILYP010000190.1:0-3784 GCA_903838475.1 uncultured Actinomycetes bacterium
GTCGGTTAAATGCTGTTGCCAAGAGTCCGCTAGCAACAACTTGGATGAATTTTGCTACCGGTGGCATAGTTATTTTTGTTGCGCTTTGCTTCACGCTTTTACGCGGGGGAAATATTGGTCCGCTGCCACACAATATTTGGTTATATACAGGTGGCTCCATCGGAGTAATTTATGTTTCGATTTCAGCTCTGATAATTAAAAACTTAGGTGTTCTCAACTTCATTTTGTTTAGCGTTACCGGGCAGTTAATCGGTGCCGTTATGTTGGATTGGTTGGCGCCAGCACGTGTCGGAGCACTGAGTGGTTACCTTATTACTGGAACTTTAATGACTTTGCTTTCTATTGCATTTTCGAGATTTTATGAAGCGCGCAAGATTTAACTCTTAGTCGTCTTCACCACCATTTTCACCCTCGTTATTTCGGTTGCCCTCTTCACCGCCACCACCATTTTGATTAATAGTTGGCTTGACATTAGAAATTGTTTGGGCTGGTTGGGTTGTTGCTGGCCTGGTAATTGGTGTTGCTGGCCTGGTAATTGGTGTTGCTGGCTTGTTAGCGGTTTGTGAAGCCGTTGGGGTGGCAAGTGGTGTCTGTTGTACGGTTGAATTACTTACACTCGTAACTTGCGCTGGAGTACTGCTCGCTGGCTTTAACTCTGCATAGAGAACACTTGCTGCAATAGCAATACCAAAACTAATCACGGCTATTTCTTTTTTCATATGCGCATACTCCAGTATCGACCTTGCTAAAACCCGAGATTTTCCTGAGAACACGCTGGATATCGCTATCTCGCATTAATAATGAGAGAATTCCACATGCCTAAAATTCAAGCCGCAACTATCGGTGAAAACCGCGAGATGCGCCGCCAGCAACTAATGAGCGCTGCGCTCGAGCTTGCAATGAGTAAAGGGGCTGGGGCAATCACCGTTGCTGCCGTTGCACAAAAAGCGGGCCTTGCGCGAAGTTCTATTTACGAATATTTTTCCAGCTCGGCAGACCTCGTAGCGGATTTAGTAATTGAAGAACTCGATTATTACACCGTCCGGTTAGGTCAAGCTATTTCTGGCGCAACAGATCCTTTTGAAAAGATTGAACTATGGATAGCCGAAGGTTTGCAATATGTAGTTGATGGTCGCCACATGCTTGTGAAGTCTCTCAACACAATCACAACACCAGATTATCGAAAAGAAGAAATCTCATTGGGGCACCGTAAATTGATTGCCCCACTTCGTGAAGCCTTAACTCAAACTGGAATCGCTGATTTAGTTGGCGCCGCCGCATTTATTTCTAGCGTAACTGATGCCGCGAGTGTTCGAATTGAATCGGGAAATGAACCAATGCGCGAAATTCAGAACGCAACTACTTTTGCGTTGGCTGGACTGCGCGCGCTGGCTTCGAGTTAATTACTTCACGATTACTGAAGAAATACTTCCATTCAGTGCCGCATAATTTGCTGTTCCTGGTGCGCTCATTGTGACAGTGCAAGCTCCCGCTTTTTTCCCAACAATTTTAATCCCAATAACTAGGCACGTTGAACTCGTTGTCCCCTTGTAAACCACTTTCTCGCCAAAATTAGTTTTAGCTGAAAGTGTTATTGATTGCCCAACTTTTATTGATTTAGGCGCGGTGCGAACAAACTGAACGCCAGGAGAAAGCGCGAATGGGAAATTAGCTTTCCCGCTCGTAGTTGTAATTTGAAGATTGCAGTAATTAGTTCCTGCCAGCGCGGTAATTAAATTGGCTTTTACGTTGCAGAAGGTTTTTCCAGATGGGTCTGCTGAAATTGAAAGTGTTGGAGTTGAGCCATCTGATGTTGTGACGACAACGTACTTAGGTGTCTCATAAGGCAGATTCCCTGGTGCAGTCGCAGACAAATTCTTTCCGTCTATTTGCGCCGTGATGCTCACGCTTGGTGCCGGAGCTGGGGAAGCTGGCGACATTGGTGCGGTTGATTGAGCAGCAAAAGTTATTGGAAAGAATTGATCTTCGGAGTGATCTGCAGTGGAAGCATGATCAAATTCGATCGCAATTCCACAAACCTGGTGTGCACAATCGGCGCCCCAGGCATGGCCATTATCAACTTTTACACTAATCAATTCTGTTGGCTTAGCGGTTCCACCTGTTGCTGTTGTAACCCATTGTTCAGAGGATTGATTAATCTGAGTGGGGCGGGCGCCCGCTGTGCCTTGTACACCTTGATAAACATAAAGGCCTTTACCTGTTGGAAAACTTCCTAGAGTTAGTGTGACAACGTCGCCAGCAGGATTAAGCCCGGTAAGTGTTTGACTTGCAAGAGGGGCGCCGGTTGCTGCGGTAAATGTCACTTTGGATTGTGCTTCGGCAGATGGAGCAAAACCAATTGCGATTAATCCAGCGACTAACACTGCTGCCATATTGCGTTTATTCATTTCTCCTGCTTTCAGTTGGGTTATTTAGAAAATCGAATTGGAATAAATTGATCAAAGGTTCGATCATCACCTCGAGTGTGATCAGCCCGAACATAAACAGCACAGTCAATTTTTCGACAATCTACTTTGCCGATGATTGGAGACACTTTTATAGAAACATCAAAACGGCCACCTGGTAGATATGGCTTTGCCAGGCCAACTCCGTATTGTGGTGGGTTAGATGAAATCCACACAGATGAGCCAGTTGTGCCTGTTTTATCGGCGCCGCCGCCACAAACGGATGGTCGAACACCTGGTTTAACAATCCTGCAGAGTTCAATATAAATTCCAACAGTTTCATCAAAGCGAGCCCCGGAAATATTTAACTTATCGCCCTTTTTTATATTGCTAATTTTTGAAACTGAAAATATTGAGCCATTAGCCGCGGTAACGGAAGCAGCACTTGCCCCGAATGGAATTTGAGTTAACCAAAAAACTGCGACCAAAAGCGCTATTGGTTGACGCTTAGAAATTCGCACTGATGAAACATATTCCTTTACGAGCTTATATTTGCACCACACCATGGGTGTGATCTGTCGGTATCTTGCGTGTGATAATCATCCAATGAAGCGCCTTCTCATCCTGATATTGGGAACAGCGCTCTCAATTGTTTCCGGCGCTAGCGTTCAAGCATCCGGGATAAACATTAGTCCCGAGCAATTAAAGCTTCCGGTTGTTAAATCTGGTGAAGTTAGTAAGTACCAAAAGATTGTTGCCCTTGCCGACGGAAGCGCCGAAATTGTTGCCGCGCTAGGGTACAAATCAAATTTAGTTGGACGTGATATCGCTTCAACAATGCCAGAACTGGCAAGCGTCCCAATCGATACAAATGCACATCAGGTAGCCGTTGAAAGAGTTCTATCACAGCGCCCTGATTTAATATTAATTGATGCGAACACAAGTCCAACTAGTGCTTTAGATCTACTTGCGAAATCTGGGATTAAAATTGTCAAGATACCAAGCGCATTTTCACTGGCAAGTGTCGTATTAAAAGAGCGGGCAATTGCATCAGCACTGGTTGTTCCAAAAGCGGAAAAACTCTTAGAAGTAAAAATGACTTCTTCGATTTTCCCGAAATCCAACACCAAAGTTGCATTTCTTTACCTACGGGGAAACGCATCTATATACCTGGTGGGTGGAAAAGGCTCGGGCGCTGATTCAATTCTTTCAAAGATTGGTTTTACCGACGTTGGAGCCAATTTACTTAAGACTCCCTTCACTGCTCTAAGTGCCGAAGAGTTAATAAAGTTGCAACCAGATGTACTTCTTTTGATGACGAAGGGGTTGCAATCAGTAGGCGGCGTTAGTGGCCTTGTTGCACTACCTGGAATCGCGCA
>CAILYP010000191.1:0-2462 GCA_903838475.1 uncultured Actinomycetes bacterium
GGGTAACTATCACCCACACGGCGACGGCGCGATTTACGACACTGTTGTGCGTTTAGCTCAACACTGGTCATTGCGTTACCCACTCATCGACGGCAATGGAAACTTCGGTTCGCCGGGTAATGATCCTGCGGCCGCAATGCGTTATACAGAAGCTCGTTTATCTCCCATTGCCATGGAGATGATGCGCGACATTGATGAAGACACAGTTAATTTTGTCCCTAACTATGACGGACGATCACAAGAGCCAACGGTTTTACCAAGTCGTTTCCCAAATTTATTAGTAAATGGCAGCGCCGGAATTGCTGTGGGCATGGCTACAAATATCCCACCACACAATTTGAATGAAGTGGTAGAAGGTGTTGTTTGGGCGCTTGAAAACCCAGATTCAGAATCAAAAGTATTGCTAGAGAAATTATTAACAATAATTAAAGGCCCGGACTTCCCAACAAAAGCCTTAATTGTTGGGCGTCAAGGGATTGAAGATGCTTATCGAACGGGACGCGGTTCAATCATTATGCGATCAGTTGTTGAAATTGAAGAGATTAATAAACGAACATGCTTGGTTGTAACCGAACTCCCATACCAAGTTAACCCAGATAACCTCGCTTTGAAGATTGCCGAACTTGTAAAAGATGGCCGCATCAAAGGAATCGCCGATGTTCGCGATGAAGGAAATGAACGCCTTGGGCAACGTTTGGTAATTGTATTGCGAAACGATGCGACGCCTAAGGTGATTTTAAATAATCTTTATAAGCACACACAATTACAAGATTCTTTTGGCGCAAATATGTTGGCGCTTGTCGATGGCGTACCCAGAACTCTTCGCATTGATGAGTTTATTAAGTATTACATCGAACACCAGGTTGAAGTTATTGTTCGTCGCACCAAGTACCGGCTGCAAGAACGTGAAAAGCGTGCTCATATTTTACGTGGTTACCTAAAGGCCCTTGACGCACTAGACGCGGTCATTGCACTTATCCGCGCATCGACCACAACCGAAGAAGCCAGAACTGGCTTAATGAAATTACTAGAGGTTGATGAGTTACAAGCTAATGCAATTTTAGATATGCAACTTCGACGAATTGCGGCGTTAGAGCGTCAAAAAATTAATGACGAATACGACGGCTTAATGGCAGAGATCGTTGAACTAACTGGAATTCTGGCATCAGAGGCAAAACAACGTGAAATTATTAAAACCGAACTACAAGAATTGACTGCTAAATATGGAAATGAACGCCGGACCCAAATCATCACAGGAGACTCAGATCTTTCGGTGGAGGATTTAATACCCGATCAAAGTGTTGTCGTAACTATTACAAAAACTGGTTACACCAAACGGACAAAAGCTGACGCTTATCGAGCCCAAAAACGTGGTGGTAAAGGTGTTCGTGGCGCGGCACTTAAGCAAGATGACCTAGTTGAACATTTCTTTGTTGCCTCTACGCACGACTGGTTGTTGTTCTTTACAAACAAAGGTCGGGTTTACCGGGCGAAAGTACATGAATTACCTGATGCTGGCCGAGATGCTCGCGGTCAGCATGTAGCAAACCTTTTAGCATTTAAACCAGATGAAACAATCGCACAAGTTATTGCGGTCTCTGATTATGAATCGCACCCATTCCTGGTAATCGCAACACGAAGTGGAATTGTTAAGAAGTCTCCACTTGTCGAATATGACTCACCAAGGTCAGGTGGATTAATTGCAATCAACCTTAAAGAAGGCGATGAAGTTGTATCAGCTGCATTAGTAAGTGAGAAGGATGAGATTCTCTTGGTTTCCAAGAATGGGATGTCGCTTCGTTTCACAGCGAATGAGGAATCAATTCGCGCAATGGGTCGATCAACCAGTGGTGTTATCGGAATGAAATTCCGCGCCAAAGATCAATTATTAACAATGGCGGCAATCACCGAAGTTTCAACTCAAAAATATGTATTAACTGCAACAGATGGTGGATTCGCAAAACGAACCCCACTTGAAGAGTACCGACCACAAGGTCGTGGCGGTATTGGCGTAAAAGCTGCCAAGATCGATGAAGGTTCTCGTGGCGTACTTGTGGGTGCAATGATTGTTGAAGCAAGTGATGAAATTCTTGCAATTACCTCTGGCGGAGTTGTAATTCGCACTGCTTGTTTGGAGATCAGGGAGACCAGTAGAGACACTCTCGGTGTTCGCCTAGTAAACCTTGATGAAGGAATAAGTGTTGTTTCAATAACCCAAGTCAAAGATGAGGCGCAAACAACAGAAGTAGCCTCAAAATAGCTTTTAATTAAGTTAGATTTTGGGGTACCCCTGATATATGGGTATCCTTCACCAGCATTCGCGGGCCTTTAGCTCAGCCTGGTTAGAGCGCTTCCCTGATAAGGAAGAGGTCAGTGGTTCAAGTCCACTAAGGCCCACGACCGCAAATGCCGGAAAGAGTAAGTGTTATCTGAATTTCAATAAGTAGTTGAAGATTAGATAA
>CAILYP010000192.1:0-6331 GCA_903838475.1 uncultured Actinomycetes bacterium
ACAGCTATTCCAGCACGTTCTTGTGCTTCATCTGTTGAAGCGCCCAAGTGCGGAGTTGCTACGACGTTATCTAATGAAAAGAGTGGTGAGTCCGTGCACGGTTCAGTTGCAAAAACATCAAGCCCTGCGCCAGCGACACGACCCTCTTTCAAGGCGTTGTAAAGCGCAGTCTCATCAAGAACTCCACCGCGGGCTGCATTCACTATACGCACAGTTGGCTTTACTTTTTTAAGAGCTTCTTCACCAATGAGATTTGCTGTTTCTTTAGTCTTTGGAAGGTGAATAGTGATGAAATCTGAAATGCGCAGTAATTCATCAAGTTCAACGAGTCGAACATTGAGCTGGGCTGCGCGTGCTGGCTGTAAATATGGATCATAGGCAACTACATCCATACCAAAGGCCTGCATTCGAGCGGCAACTAATTGACCGATACGACCAAAGCCAACAATTCCAAGAGTCTTCTCAAAAATTTCAGCTCCGGTGTACTTTGAGCGAGCCCACTTACCATTGCGAAGGGCGGCATGTGCTGGCGATATGTGGCGAGCACTTGCGAGCAGCAGAGTGATCGCTAATTCTGCAGCACTCACAATATTAGAAGTCGGCGCATTAACAACCATGACTCCCGCTGTTGTTGCTGCGGGAATTTCAACGTTATCTAGACCAACTCCAGCTCGTGCGATGACCTTAAGGCCTTTTGCTGCTTCAATCGCTTCAGCATCCATCTTGGTTGCAGAACGAATGAGAACCGCGTCAACTCCTGCTGCTAGAGCAGCAAGCAACTCTCCCCGATCTGCGCCATTGCAGTGACGGACTTCAAAATCTGGGCCCAACGCATCTAACGTCGCTGGGCTTAATTCTTCGGCGATTAAAACAACTGGTTTAGCCACGAGATGCATTGCCTTCCTGATAATCCTCATTCTTATTGTTTCCACGAACCCAAGACATCATCTTGCGAAGTTCACGGCCAACGGTTTCGATTGGGTGTGACTGTCCTTTTGCACGTAGCGCATTGAATTCTGGCGCACCTGCTTCTTGGTCATCTACAAAGCGCTTCGCAAATGTTCCATTCTGAATGTCGTTTAGGACGGCTTTCATATTTGCTTTAACACTTGCATCGATGACACGAGGTCCTGAAACATAATCACCGAATTCTGCTGTGTCAGAAACTGACCAGCGTTGCTTTGCAATTCCACCTTCGTACATCAAGTCAACAATCAACTTGAGTTCATGGAGACATTCAAAGTAAGCAACTTCTGGTTGATATCCAGCTTCTACCAGCGTTTCAAATCCGTACATAACGAGCTGTGAAGCACCACCGCATAAAACTGCTTGCTCGCCAAACAAATCTGTTTCACACTCTTCGGTAAAGGTAGTCAAGATTCCGCCTGCGCGAAGTCCGCCAATTGCCTTTGCATATGAAAGTGTGAGTGGCCAAGCGCTGCCTGAAGCATCTTGCTCGACTGCAACAAGAACTGGAACTCCACGACCAGCTGAATATTCGCGGCGGACCAAATGACCAGGACCCTTAGGGGCGATCATGGCTACATCGATATTAGATTCTGGCTTGATGTAATCAAAGCGAATATTGAAACCATGACCAAAAAGCAGCGCCGCTCCTGCTTTGAGGTTTGGCTTTATGGAATCTGTATAGATGTGGCGTTGCACGTGGTCAGGGGCCAGCAACATAACTACATCGGCTTCCTTAACAGCATCAGCGACAGACAGAACACGAAGGCCTTCACTTTCGGCTTTAGCGCGAGAAGAAGATCCGTCCTTAAGGCCAATGCGAACGTCTACTCCACTATCGCGAAGGTTTAGTGCATGTGCATGGCCTTGAGAGCCGTAACCAATAATTGCTACCTTCTTCGATTGGATGATTGAGAGGTCTGCATCCTCGTCATGATATTGAGTTGCCACTTATTTGCCTTTCCCTGGTTTAAGTCCGCGCTCCATTGCGACGAGACCTGACTGAACTAACTCTTTGATTCCATACGGTTCAAGCACTCGCAAAAGCGCTTGAATTTTTTCTGCATTACCCGTCGCCTCTATGGTGACTGCATCTTGTGCAACATCAACAACTTTGGCACGGAAAAGTTGAACGGTCTCAAGAACTTGTGAGCGCGTTTCTGGCGTCGTATTTACTTTCACCAAGAGAAGTTCTCGTTGGACGGAAGTAATCGGATCAAGCCGATCGGTATTTATGACGTCAATTAATTTATCTAATTGAGCAATGACCTGTTCTAAAGCATGGTCATCTACGTCAATAACAATTGTCATGCGCGAAATATCTGGATTTTCCGTAGGTCCTACTGCAAGGGAATCGATGTTGTATCCACGGCGTGAAAACAAAGATGCGATTCGAGCAAGAACACCTGGACTATTTTCAACGAGAACTGAGAGAGTATGAGTGGCCATTAGAGCTCCTGTGAATCCCAGACAGGCGCAAGGGAACGCGCAAGGGTGATTGAGTCATTAGATGTTCCGGCAGCAACCATCGGCCAAACCATCGCATCGCGATGAACGCTGAAATCAACGACAACGGGTTGGTCATTAATAGACATTGCCTTTTCGATAACTGCGTCTACTTCATCGCGAGTTTCAGCTCGGAGTCCAACACATCCCATAGCTTCTCCAAGTTTTGCAAAATCTGGAATTCTCTTTGAATGTAAGTCTGTGTTCGAGTAACGCTCGTTATAGAACAAGGACTGCCATTGACGAACCATGCCAAGACTTTCATTATTAATGATTGCAACCTTGATTGGAATGCCATTGAGTGCACATGTTGTAAGTTCTTGATTAGTCATTTGGAAGCAACCATCACCATCAATTGCCCATACTGTGCGATCGGGAGCGCCAACTTTTGCACCCATCGCAGCAGGAACTGCATAACCCATGGTTCCTAAACCACCTGAGTTCAACCAGCTACGCGGACGTTCGTATTGAACAAATTGAGATGCCCACATTTGATGTTGACCAACGCCAGCAACATAAATTGCTTCTGGGCCAGCAATCTTTCCCAGACGTTCAATAACGTATTGAGGAGAGAGTGCACCATCTGCGGGATGGTCATAACCCAATGGATAATTTTTGCGCCATCCATTGACTTGATTTACCCAATTGCCAATATCTGGCTGACTCTTTTTAAACTCAGCTTTAAGTACGGGCAAAAGTGCATCAATAGTGTTCTTCAAGTCACCAACTAGCGGAACATCTACGCGGCGCAATTTGCCAATCTCAGCTGGATCGATATCTGCATGAATAATTTTTGCATTCGGAGCAAATGTTGAAAGCTTTCCTGTAACACGGTCATCGAAGCGAGCGCCAAGAGTAATAAGAAGGTCTGCTTTTTGGAGCGCCGTAACTGCTGCAACAGTTCCATGCATACCAGGCATTCCAAGGTGCTGTGGGTGACTATCTGGAAATGCGCCAAGAGCCATTAATGTTGTAACAACCGGAGCGCCTGTTAATTCAGCAAGCGTCATCAGCTCTTTACTTGCATTGGCTTTGATGACACCGCCGCCAACATAGAGAACTGGCTGCTTGGATTCGGCAATAAGACGTGCCGCATCTCGAATATCTCCATCATTGGGCTGAAGTTTTGGCTGATACCCAGCAAGATTGATGGAGGTGGGGTATTCAAAATTTGTTTTGTTTACGAGTGCATCTTTTGCAATATCAACAAGTACCGCTCCTGGTCGCCCGGTCGCAGCAATATGAAAGGCAGAGGCTATGGCGTGCGGGATATCTTTAGCATTGGTTACTAAGAAATTATGCTTAGTAACAGGCATCGTAATTCCGCGAATGTCTGCCTCTTGGAAAGCATCTGTTCCAATTGATGTGGAATTTACTTGACCAGTGATTGCGACAATTGGGACAGAATCCATCTGCGCATCGGCAAGAGGTGTGACAAGGTTGGTAGCACCTGGGCCAGAAGTTGCAATGCAAACTCCAACGCGACCAGTTACTTGAGCATAACCCGTCGCTGCGTGCCCAGCTCCTTGCTCGTGTCGAACCAAGATATGTCTAATCTTTGAATCAAAAATTGGATCATATGCAGGAAGAATTGCACCGCCAGGAATACCAAACATGACGTCGACGCCTAAATGCTCCAAAGATTTCACGAGGGACTGTGCCCCGGTTACGTTTTCATTACTTGTCATGTTCATCTCCTTCCAGTGCGATAAGTTCTTATAAGTTTCTTATAAGTATTGTTAAATGAGAAAACCCTCAGTTTTTCCACTGAGGGTTAGCGCGCGATCGTCTTGCTTAGATCGCACGCTCTCGAATCACGACGTTTGAAGTCATACCCCTATTGTCTCCGACCATGGCCAAGTCAGTCAACCCCTGAGATGCAAGTCTCACTATTTAGGACGTGACCGCACCCTGTGACGCAGACCCTACGACCTTTGCATATTTCGCTAGCACGCCACGGGTGTACTTATGTGGCACAGGCGAGAAATGTTTACGGCGCTCAGCAAGTACTGATTCATCAACCAATAAATCTAGTTTCCCAGCAACCGTATCAACGCGAATTAAATCCCCATCTTCAATAAATGCAATAGGACCAGCGTCTACCGCTTCTGGTGCAATGTGCCCGACGCAAAGTCCAGTGCTACCACCAGAAAAACGACCATCAGTTAACAAGAGAACAGACTTTCCAAGTCCGGCACCTTTGAGCGCTCCGGTGATCATCAACATTTCGCGCATTCCGGGTCCACCCTTAGGACCTTCGTAGCGAATCACAACTGCATCCCCTGCTTTGATTGTTCCATTTTCAATAGCCGTCATAGCAGATTGTTCGCGTTCAAAAACTCTGGCTGGACCTTCAAATTTATCGACCCCTACTCCAGCAGTCTTTGATACAGCGCCGCCAGGTGCAAGTGACCCGGCCAAAATTGTGATTCCTCCGCCAGCTGAAAGGGGATTTTTAATAGAGTGAAGGACATCGCCATCTGGATCCAGTGGCTTAACTTCAGCAAGATTTTCAGCCATTGTTTTACCGGTGACCGTCAGTACATCTCCATGAATGAGGCCTGCATCAAGTAGTGCACGAAGAACTACAGGAATTCCACCAACTCTATCGACGTCGGTCATGACATATTTTCCAAAAGGTTTTACGTCAGCAAGCAGTGGGACTTTGACGCTGATACGTTGAAAATCTTCAAGTGTCAGTTCGACTTCAGCTTCATTAGCAAGAGCTAATAGATGTAAGACGGCGTTAGTAGATCCACCAAGCGCCATCACAATAGTAATTGCATTTTCAAATGCTTTCTTAGTCAAAATATCTCGAGTGGTAATTCCTTGTCGAATTAATTCAACAACCGCCGCTCCAGATTTCACTGCATAGTCATCGCGTCGACGATCAGGGGCTGGAGGTGAAGCGGATCCTGGTAGTGACAGCCCGATTGCTTCCCCAACCGCAGCCATGGTGTTAGCTGTGTACATTCCGCCACATGCACCTTCACCTGGACAAATAGCGCGTTCGATTCGGTCTACTTCGGCCTCAGTAATTAATCCGCGAGCACATGCTCCAACAGCTTCAAAGGAATCAATTAACGTAACATCTCGCCCATCAACATTTCCAGGAAGAGTTGAGCCTGCGTAAACGAAGACAGCGGCAACATCGATACGAGCGGCGGCCATCATCATGCCAGGCAATGATTTATCGCATCCAGCAAACATCACCATTCCATCAAGTCGCTCTGCTTGCATAACTGTTTCAACTGAATCGGCAATTACTTCGCGGGAAACTAGGCTGAAGTGCATTCCTTCATGGCCCATAGAAATTCCATCAGAAACCGAGATTGTTCCAAATTGCATGGGAAATCCACCAGAATCAATAACGCCCTTGCGCGATGCTTTAGCTAGGCGATCTAATGAGAGATTGCAGGGGGTTATCTCATTCCATGATGATGCAATTCCAATTTGAGGCTTCTTAAAATCTTCATCATCCATTCCAACAGCGCGTAGCATTCCACGAGCAGGTGAGCGTTCAAGTCCATCAGTAACAAGACCAGAACGTGGCTTCATGTTCGACATATATCTCCTCTTTCACCGATCTCTCTGATTAGCCTAAATATTTATTGACCCAAATACCTATTGACCCAAGTGCTTTAGCAAAAGTTCACGAACACGTGCCGCATCAGCCTGTCCACCAGTTGCCTTCATGACCGCGCCAATGAGAGCGCCAGCTGCTGGAATATTGCCACCTCGTATGCGTTCAGCAGTATCTGGTTGAGCCGCTATGGCTGCTTCAATTGCCGCCATTAATGCCGAGTCATCTGAGACAACTTTAAGGCCGCGCTTTTCTATTACTTCACGCGGTGTTCCT
>CAILYP010000193.1:0-27655 GCA_903838475.1 uncultured Actinomycetes bacterium
CTTCCAGCACCTCATAGACTCAATCACTCTTGGCAGTTTGTACGCGGTAATGGGCTTATCTATTGCTTTAGTTTTTGGCATTATGCGCCTGGTTAATTTTGCACAAGGCGATCTAGTCATGGTTGGTGCTTACGGATCTGCTTTCTTCTCACATGCTCCTTGGATTTTCACACTCATCATCGTCTTGGTAGTACCCATCGTATTTGCTTTAATTATCGAACGAATTGCCTTCCGGCCGGTGCGGATGGCATCAGATTCAACTCTTCTTGTGACGTCCTTCGCCGTTAGTTACTTGCTTGAGAGTTTGGTACTTCTCTTTCTTTCTGCAACACCGCGGGGAGTTAATTTAGCGCCCGCACTTGGACATCCATTTCATGTAGCTGGCCTGCTTATTCCTTGGTTAGATGTAGCAACTGTTAGCTCAACTGCCGTACTACTTGTAGGGCTCTCCTGGTTTTTATCTAAAACTCGTACCGGCGTATATATGAGAGCGGCTGCGGAAGATTTCACTACAGCGCGCTTAATGGGAGTACGAGCAAATCGGGTTATTGCTGCAGCATTTGCAATCAGCGGGTTGCTCACTGGGGTCACCGCGTACCTGACAGTTGCAAAAACTGGGCAGGTGTATCCAGCAATGGGTGTCAACTTACTACTTGTTGCCTTTGTAGCTACAACGATTGGCGGACTTGGAAGTCTTTCAGGGGCTGTTCTTGGAGGATATATTCTTGGAGCAATTACAATCTTTATTCGTGCTTATTTCCCCGCGCAACTTGCGAGTTTTACCCAAGCTTTCACCTATTTAATTGTGATTGCCATCCTGGTTTATCGTCCACAAGGCCTTCTGAGCTCTAGAGCGAATCGCACTCGAGTATGAAAAATATTTCTCGCAGAGCATCTATTTCCACGTTTATCTTGCTTGCGCTACTCGTATCTATCATTGCTATATCGTGGAATTGGGTAGGACCAACACTTCAGCCTGTTATCGCCCAAGGCTTAGCATTCTTAATCGCGACTATTGCGCTCTATTTATTCGTCGGAAACTCTGGAATTTTTTCATTCGGCCATATTGCTTTCATGTCACTTGGCGCCTATGTCTCAGCCATTTTAATGATCTCCCAACAGAATAAGAAATTAAATCAACCCGGGCTCCCACATTTCTTGGCAACTATTCAGCTACATCCACTTGTTGCAACACTCATAGGTGGGATAGCTGCGGCGCTTATTGCTCTCATACTTTCGCTACCGCTCATTAAATTATCTGGCCTGACCGCTTCACTCACTTCATTAGCAATTCTAGAAATTGTCCACGTCGTAACAGCAAACTGGACGAATCTCACCAATGGTGAGCTCGGCCTGACTGGTATCCCTTTACTTTCAAGCGTGACTGAACTTTGGCTAGTTGCGATACTGGCCATTGCCGCGGCAATGGGATTCCAGCAATCTAGGTGGGGCCGACGTCTGCGCGCATCACGTGAGGACGAGGTAGCCGCACGATCGCTAGGTCTAACTGTTAATAAAGACCGCCGCATTGCATTTGTTATATCTGCATTCTTCATGGGTATCGCTGGCGCTCTTTACATCCAACTACTCGGCGCATTGGTTCCAGAAACTTTATACATTAGTGCTACCACGATGATTTTAATCATGCTCATTGTGGGTGGCATGACTAGTTTATCGGGTGCTGTTATAGGCAGTATCGCAATCTCTACAGTCTCAGAAGTACTTGTAAAGATTCAAGATGGAGTACAAATAAGTGGTGTGGATATCAAGGGTCCAATTGGAATACAACCTGTGGGGCTTGCAATAATTATGCTTCTTACTTTAATCATCTTTCCCAAGGGAATCACGCGTTCAAAGGAAATCACCTTCGGATTAAAAAAGCGAATTTGAATGGCCGAGAAACGCAGATTTAATCACTCGAGTCTTTTCTGACTCTAACCCCTAAACTTCCACTCATGACATCAACGTTAATTGCGCAGTACGAAGAGCACCTCGCTCTTGTCCGCAATTTGGCGGATAACTCTATTCGTGGCTATGTGAGTGATCTTGAATCATTTCTCAAGCATCTTGAAAAGTTAAAAGTTGCTGAGTTTAAAGAATTAGATCTTTCGCATATTCGTTCATGGCTTGCAGAATTACAAACGAATGGCGCAACTCGCTCAACCCTTGCACGCCGCATCGTGTCGATGCGTGCATTCACATATTGGGCTGCAAGTAATGGCTGGATTAGATCTGATTACGGCGCTTCACTAGCCATTCCAAAACCTCAACCCCATCTTCCCGAAGTCTTGGATATTGCAGATACTGAAATTGTGTTAGCGGCGTTACAGCTCAAAGCAGGGGAGGAACCCACGCCAGTTAATCTTCGCAATTTAGCAATGGTCGAAGTTCTTTATGCTTCTGGAATACGTATTTCTGAATTATGTGGGCTAGATACGCTTTCAATTGATACATCCCGAAATACCTTAAGAGTTATTGGTAAAGGCGATAAGGAACGTATTGTCCCGCTGGGAATTCCTGCGATGGAAGCGCTGCAAAATTATTTAAGGTCAGCTCGTCCATCGATGGTAAATGAAAAATCAGGAAGCGCGGTTTTCTTAGGATCGCGAGGCAAGCGAATTGATCAGCGAACCGCTCGCGATGCTGTGTATGACGCGATGGGTGCGATTGGTTCTTCGATGGGGCCACATGGGTTACGCCATACGGCCGCAACGCATCTACTTGAAGGTGGAGCAGACTTGCGAACTGTCCAAGAGATTTTGGGCCACTCCTCCCTTTCTACAACCCAGATTTACACGCATGTATCCCCAGAACGACTTCAAAAGGCCTACGAACAAGCCCATCCCAGAGCCTAAGAACCATGATTTGGGAGTAAAGCCGACCTCCCATAAGATTCACCCAGCAGGAAAACCAGGATTCTGGAATTTCTGACTTCACACGTCTTACCTCACGTAATTACATGAGGAACCACTTCGGTCCGAATTGCTTGCAAATCGGTCGGTGACAAGGCGTTAGAGATCTAACAAATTGTTGGGTCAGTAACCGAGTGCGTATGACAGGTAGAAGCCTGCATATGCAATGAAGGAGCGTGCCGCCATGGCGGTTGTAACAATGCGAGAACTTCTCGACAGCGGAGTCCACTTCGGACACCAAACGCGTCGTTGGAATCCAAAAATGAAGCGCTATATTTTCACAGAGCGCAATGGCATTTACATCATCGATATCCAGCAATCACTTGCTCTTATTGATAGTGCTTATGAATTTGTTAAGAACACAGTTGCAAAAGGTGGCCACGTATTATTCGTTGGAACCAAGAAGCAAGCACACGCACCAATTAAGGAGCAGTCAGCTCGCGTTGATATGCCTTATGTAACAGAGCGCTGGCTTGGTGGAATGCTTACAAACTTCCCAACTGTATACAAGCGTATTCAGCGCTTGAAGGAGCTTGAGCTTCTAGAAGAGAAAAACGATCAGCTACTCACAAAGAAGGAACTACTCGTTCTTCGTCGTGAGCGCGAAAAGCTGACAAAGAACCTTGAAGGTATTCGTAACATGACCAAGTTGCCTTCAGCAATTTGGGTTGTTGATACTAAGAAGGAACACCTTGCAGTCGCAGAAGCACATAAACTTGGAATTCCAGTTGTTGCAATTTTGGACACAAACTGCGATCCAGATGAAGTTGACTTCAAGATTCCTGGTAATGATGATGCAATTCGTTCAATCGGATTACTTACTCGCGTGATTGCTGATGCTGCAGCTGCAGGTCTTGCTGCTCGATCAGCTAATGCTGCATCAAATCCAGATAAGGCACCGGCTACGACCGAAGGCGATAAGTTGGCTGAAGAAATTTTGGCTGCTTCCGCTGAGGCAGTAGCGGCTCCATCAGAAGTTTCATCAGAAGTTTCATCAGAAGTTTCATCAGAAGTTTCATCAGAAGTTAAGGAGTAATGAGAATTGGCTTATACAGCTGCTGATGTAAAGAAGCTGCGCGAATTAACCGCAGCAGGAATGCTTGATTGCAAAAAAGCTCTCGACGAAGCTGATGGCGACTTCGATAAAGCTGTTGAAATCATTCGTGTTAAAGGTCTCAAGGGCGTCACAAAGCGTGAAGGCCGTTCTACTTCTAACGGTTTGGTCATTGCAAAAGCTGAAGGTACCCGTGGAGTCATGCTCGAACTGAACTGCGAAACTGATTTCGTAGCAAAGGGCGAGCGCTTCCAGGAGCTAGCAGCTGAACTTTTGAACCATCTCACATCATCGAATATCAACGAACTATCTGCTTTCTTAGCGTCAAAGCTACCAAATGGTCAGACCGTTCAAGAACGCGTTGATGAAGGTAATGCAACACTCGGTGAAAAGATTGAAATCCGCCGCATTGCAGTACTCGAAGGTTCACCAGTTTCACTCTACTTGCACCGCACTAATCCAGATCTTCCACCACAATTGGGAGTATTGGTACAGCTCACGGCTGATGCAGTTGAGGCCGGCAAGGATGTTGCACAGCACATCGCAGCATTCGCTCCTCAATTTGTTCGCCGCGAGGACATTCCTGCCGAGCAAATCGAATCAGAGCGACATATTGCTGAAGAGACTGCCCGTGCCGAAGGTAAGCCTGAAGCGTCCCTCGCAAAGATTGTCGAAGGAAGAGTGACAGGTTTCGTCAAGGAGATTAGCCTTCTAGAGCAGGCTTTTGCTAAAGATGCGAAGAAGACCGTCCAACAAATCCTGGATGAGGCAAAGACTGCTGTGTCGGCGTTTCACCGTTTCAAGGTTGGGCAGTAATCTCAGCTAGTAGCAATAACGTTTTTTGAGCGAAAGGAGCACTTCTCATGGCCCGCAATGGTTACAAGAGAGTGCTCCTTAAGCTTTCCGGCGAAGTGTTTGGCGGAGAAAAAGGCATCGGTGTAGATCCTGATGTCGTTCACGATATAGCTGCTCAAATCGCAGATGTCGTTAAAGCGGGAACCCAAGTCGCAATTGTTGTAGGTGGCGGTAACTATTTCCGCGGAGCAGAACTCCAGCAGCGGGGAATGGATCGTGCCCGAGCTGACTATATGGGAATGCTCGGAACTGTAATGAATTGTTTAGCACTTCAAGATTTTCTAGAAAAAGCTGGAATTGATACGCGCGTACAAACAGCCATCACAATGGGCCAAGTTGCCGAACCGTATATTCCACGTAGATCAATTCGTCATCTTGAAAAAGGCCGAGTAGTTATTTTTGGCGCCGGAGCGGGAATGCCGTTTTTTACAACCGATACAGTTGCGGCGCAGCGCGCACTGGAAATTGGCGCAGAGTGTTTGCTTTTGGCAAAGAGTGGCGTTGATGGCGTATATACGGCAGATCCGAAAAAAGACCCAACAGCCACCAAATACGATTCAGTTACTTACGATGATGTACTTTCAAAATCCTTAGCGGTTGCAGATGCCGCAGCTTTCAGCTTATGCCGCGAGAATAACCTGCCTATTATTATTTTCGATTTAAAGAATAAAGGAAATATTGCGCGCGCAGTCAAGGGCGATCAAATCGGAACGCTTGTTTCCGATAATCGTTAGAAAATAAAGGGAGCCACGGAATTATGTCTGATCTCAATACTCTACTCGCTGATGCAGTAGCTAAAATGGCTAAAGCCATTGAAGTGGCAAAAGATGATTTTGGTGCAATACGCACGGGCCGCGCACACCCATCTATGTTTGCCAAAATTATGGTCGATTACTATGGATCATTCACTCCGCTAGCTTCACTTGCGACCATTCAGGTACCAGAAAATCGAATGGCTATTGTGAGTCCTTTTGATAAAGGCGCAGTCGCATCAGTTGAGAAAGCAATCCGAGATTCAGACCTTGGCGTCAACCCTCAAACTGATGGCGGAGTAATTCGTGTTAATTTTCCTCAGCTTACAGAAGAGCGCCGCAAGGATTACATCAAAGTGGCCAGAACAAAGGCTGAAGATTCCCGAATTTCGATTCGCAATATTCGCCGTACCGCGAAAGAAGCGATGGAGAAAATGGAGAAAGATGGAGACGCCGGCAAAGATGACGTCGCCCGTTGCGAAAAAGATTTAGAAAAGACCACAAGTGATCATGTAACGAAAATTGATGAACTTCTTAAACATAAAGAAGCTGAGTTGCTCGAGGTTTAACTCTCGACTCCCATCATGGATGATATTCATTCGCTCAATGAGGCGATAAACAAAAGGGCGGGACGCAAGCTTCTGCCATCTATCGCAGTGTCACTGCTGATCCTCGGGGTCGTATTCGCTACGCTCAAGATTCACCCTCTACTTTTCACAGCGCTCGTACTGATTGCAGTAATACTTGCTATGCGCGAGCTCAATCATGCTTTCAAAATTGCAAACATCATGATTCCTGAATACTTTCTCCAAATTGCATCAATCGGAGTTCTTGCTGCAGCTTACTTTGGAAAAGTTTCTGGTTTATCCGTAGCTGTCGCAATTGCAGTCCCAAATCTTTTGGTTTTTTTGCTAGCAATGGCGCCAGCAGACTTTTTAAAGCGTGCATCAGCTGCGGCCCTTGCGATATTTTATATTCCATTCTTAGCGGGCTTCATTGTTCTTCTCGCTCATGATGCTGATGGCCCAGTACGCATATTGACCTTAGTTGTGTTGGTCGCCTGTAATGACACTTTTGCATATATATCAGGGGTACTTTTTGGAAGACACCGCCTTGCACCACACATCAGCCCTAAGAAAACTTGGGAGGGCTTGATTGGATCGTTGATAGCAACGACAATCGCAGCTTCATTAGTATTTCATTTTGTCGTCCATAAGCATTGGTGGCTTGGTGTACTCATCGGGTTAATGGGCGTTGCGACCGCTACTGCTGGCGACTTGATTGAATCGGCTTTAAAGAGGGATTTGAGTATCAAAGATATGGGTTCAATTTTGCCGGGTCATGGAGGCGTTCTTGATCGAATCGACTCTGTTCTTTTTACAGGGCCAGCCGTCTGGTTTGTCCTTGAACTTATTCAGCATTGGAAGTTATAGCCCAGATGTCAGATGAATTGAAATTAGTCTTCGATGAACCAAAGCAAAGAGTAAAACCTCCCAAGCATTTCGCTGACCTAGATCCTGAAGGCAGAAAAGCACTTGCAGAAGAGATTGGCTTGCCTGCATTTAGGGCTAAGCAAATAGCGACGCATTTTTTCGTACATTACAACGATGATCCAGAAACATGGACTGACATCCCAAAGGACTTGCGCTCACTCGTCGCAGAAAAATTTACTCCAAAACTCATCACTCTTGTGCGAACCGTGACAGCTGATAATGGCAAGACTCGTAAAGATTTATGGCGCCTTCACGATGGAGTATTAGTTGAAAGCGTTTTAATGCGCTACACAGATCGCACAACAATATGTATATCATCGCAAGCTGGCTGTGGAATGAACTGTCCCTTTTGTGCAACTGGTCAAGCAGGTCTTACTCGCAATCTGACTGCCGGGGAAATCACGGCTCAAGTTGTAGCAGCCGCTCGCACCTGCGCTTCAGGAGAATTACCAGGGGGAGAGACTCGTCTTTCTAATGTTGTATTTATGGGTATGGGTGAACCAATGGCCAACTACAACGCCGTTATGCGCAGTGTTCGTAATATAACTTCACCACAACCAGATGGACTTGGCATCGGCGCTCGATCAGTCACGGTTTCTACGGTTGGGCTTGTGAATGGAATCGAAAAACTTCGCGATGAAGGTATCCCTGTAACCCTTGCAGTCTCACTACACACCCCAGATGATGAACTTCGTAACACTCTTGTTCCGATCAACTCTCGCTGGAAAGTGAAAGAAGTTTTGACGGCAGCAGATAGTTATTCAGATAAAACAGGCCGCCGTTACTCAATTGAATATGCGCTAATCCGAGACATTAACGACCAGGCATGGCGGGCAGATTTGCTCGGCCGACTCCTAAAGAATAGAAATGCCCACGTCAATCTCATTCCACTCAATCCAACGCCGGGCTCCAAATGGACCGCCTCGCGCCACCAGGATGAAGCCGAATTCGTTCGAATTCTTGAAACCTACGGGGTTCCCGTGACGGTTCGAGATACACGAGGTCGGGAAATTGACGGAGCCTGTGGCCAACTAGCCGCCGCCGAGATAACCTCTTCCTCATGAAAACTCTTCAAAACTTCGTCAACGGTAAAAAGCAAGATTCAGCAAGCGGGCAGAGTAGCGAGATCATCGATCCAGTAACCGCCCAGCCTTATGCAACTGCGCCGATCTCAAACGCTGCAGATGTAGATCAGGCGGTTAACGCTGCTGCAAAAGCTTTTGAAGGGTGGCGTGATTCGACGCCGTCAGAACGCCAACGAGCACTTTTGAAAATCGCGGATGCGTTTGAAGCAAGACAAGATGAATTAGTAGCAGTTGAGTCAGCAAATACGGGTAAGCCGATTGCGCTAACTACCTCGGAGGAAATGCCTCCAATGATTGATCAAATTCGCTTCTTCGCAGGAGCAGCGCGAAATCTTGAAGGACGTTCAGCTGCTGAGTACATGCGCGGTATGACATCTTTTATTCGTAGAGAACCAATTGGAGTGTGCGCTCAAGTTACGCCTTGGAATTATCCAATGATGATGGCAGTTTGGAAGTGGGCTCCCGCCATTGCGGCAGGCAATACTGTTGTATTGAAGCCAAGTGATACTACTCCTGCATCAACAGTGTGGATGGCGGAAGTTATGGCTGAATTTTTGCCAGAGGGCGTTTTCAATGTAGTAACTGGGGATCGTGATACAGGCCGAGCACTAGTTGAACACAAAATTCCTCAGATGGTTTCTATTACAGGTTCAGTTCGTGCCGGTATGGAAGTTGCGAAGAGTGCATCAAATGATCTAAAGCGGGTTCATCTTGAACTTGGCGGCAAGGCACCAGTCGTTGTTTTTGCAGACGCTAATTTAGAGGCAGCAGCAGAAACTATTGCAATTGCAGGTTACTTTAATGCCGGACAAGATTGCACTGCAGCAACGCGCGTAATTGTCGAAGCATCGGTTTACGACCAATTTGTTTCACTTTTAGCAAAGCAAGCATCTGAAAATATCGCGACAGGCGCCCCTACTGAGGATGTCCTTTATGGCCCAGTAAATAATGCAAATCAGTTGGCCCGCCTCGAAGGATTTATCGAGCGCGCACCATCACATGCAAATATTGTGGTGGGTGGTAAGAAAGTTGATCGAGCAGGGTATTTCTGGAGCCCCACAGTTGTCTCAGATCTGAAGCAGGATGATGAAATGATTCAAAACGAGATTTTTGGACCTGTAATCACGGTACAAAAATTTACTGATGAAGCTCAAGCGATTTCTTATGCAAATGGAGTTGCTTATGGCTTAGCTTCTAGCGTTTGGACAAGTAATCACGGCCGTGCCATGCGCTTAGCAAAAGCTTTTGATTTCGGAGTCGTATGGATTAACACTCATATTCCAATGGTCGCAGAAATGCCTCATGGTGGATTTAAGCATTCTGGATACGGCAAAGACCTCTCACAATATGGCTTTGAGGACTACACCCGGATCAAGCATGTAATGACAAACTTAAATCTCTAAGAGAATTTAAAGCCGTTTTTTCAACATTCGGGTCTACTATGAGAGTGCTTAACATCGCAACTAGTTTTGCTCTTCTTTTAGCGCTATAACTAGAGCGGCCCATAGAGAGGCTCATTACGTGGCTAAATCATCAGGCTCAAATCCCTCAGAAGACAGTGACCTTCTCGCGCAACTAGATAGTGCATCGAAGTCATTTCTTTCTCGCAGAGCACTTTTAGCCGGAGCAGGTGGAGCGGCCGCTGCAACAATGATGGGAATCGAAGGCGCGGATCTCGCACATGCAGCTGGCAAAGTTGTTCGCTGGGCCAACTGGGGCCTTTATTTAGATTTTGATAATAAAACCAAGAAATATCCAACTCTTGAAGCTTTTCAAAAGAAAACTGGCATTAAGGCTACATACCAAGAAGCAATTGATGATAACGATACATTCACAGCCAAGGTTGCACCACAACTTAGGTTAAAAAAGGATATTGGCTACGACGTTGTCACAATGACCGAATGGAAAGCGGCCCAGTGGGTTGCTAGCGGTTTCATTCAAAAATTTGATGATGCAGCAATACCAAATAAGAAAAACATCTTGCCATCTTTGCTCAATCGCCCTTTTGACAAGGGTCGCCATGAATCCCTTCCTTGGGCTGGAATTATTGCTGGTATCGCCTGGAGCAAGAGCGCAATTCCAAAGGGGATGAAGACGCTTGATGATCTCTTCGCGCCAGCTAATAAAGGCAGGATTGAAGTTCTTTCTGAAATGCGCGACACCATTGGTTTAATAATGCTCTGGCAGGGTGTAGATATTTCAAAACCATTCACTGATACTCAATTCCAGAACGCGGTTAATTACATCCAAAAGAAGATCAAAGATGGCTACATTCGCCAAGTCAAAGGTCAGAGTTATGCCGAAGACTTAATTAGTGGAGATGCCGTTGCAGTAATTGGATGGTCTGGCGATATCAACCAGCTCAATCTTCAAAATGGAAATCGCTTTGGCTTTGCAGTTCCGGAATCAGGTGGAACATTCTCAACAGATAACCTTATGATTCCCTCAACATCGCCAAATAAGGCTGCTGCAGAAGCGCTCATAAATTATTACTACGACCCTGTAGTGGCGGCAACAGTTGCAAATTACATAACATATATTTGCCCGGTTGCAGGCGCTCAGGCTGCCATGGCGAAAATTAATCCTAAGCAGGTAAATAATCCACTCATTTTTCCAACGGATGCCATGTGGAAGAACCTCAAAGTTTTCCGTGAACTCAACCCAGCTGAAACTGCAAAGTATGCAAAAGCTTTCCAGAAAGCAATTGGAAACGGTTAATGTCAGACGCTTCAAAATCGGCTAAAGGAGATCTAAAGCTCACTAATCTCACTAAAAGTTTCGGTGATTTTAAAGCTGTGGATGACTTGACTCTGACGATTCCAGAAGGCTCCTTCTTCGCTCTTTTAGGACCTTCTGGTTGTGGAAAAACCACCACGCTTCGGATGATTGCTGGATTGGAAGATCCCACATCCGGAAAGATTTCAATCGGTTCAACAGATATCACCGATAAACGCCCATACCAGCGTCCAGTAAATACAGTTTTTCAAAACTACGCTCTCTTTCCGCATCTCACTATTTTTGAAAATATCGCCTTTGGCCTTCGCCGCCGCGGTGTCGAAGATGTCAAAGCTCAAGTTGATAAGGTGCTCAATCTCGTTGAGTTGCCACACCTTGCAGATCGTAAACCAACTCAACTTTCAGGTGGTCAGCAACAACGCATTGCTGTTGCTCGCGCCATCGTCAATCGACCTGCGCTACTTCTATTAGATGAGCCACTTGGCGCTCTTGATTTGAAGTTGCGTCGTCAGATGCAAATTGAATTAAAATGGATTCAGACTGAGGTAGGGCTGACATTCGTTCACGTGACGCATGATCAGGAAGAAGCAATGACGATGGCTGACACTATTGCAGTCATGAATGACGGTCGAATTGAGCAAATGGGTTCCCCTGCCGAGCTTTATGACAATCCGAAAACTGCTTTTGTCGCCAACTTTCTTGGGCAATCTAATCTCATCGAGGGTTCAATTATTGATAGTGATGGTGATTATCATGTGGTTGATCTCTATGGTCAGAAAGCGAAAGTTCTAAAGAGTCGCACACATTCCAAAACTAATTCGGTTTTATACGCAATTCGACCAGAGAAACTTCGTATCGATACCGATGGCCATACTCGCCCTGGAAATGTATTCAAAGGTGGGCACATCACCGATGTCTCCTACATTGGAGTTTCAACCCAGTACCAGGTTGAAATGCCGTGGAAGCAAGAAATCATGGTCTTTGAACAAAATGATGATGGAATTCCACCCCTTGATAAAGGTGATGAAGTAACGCTGACGTGGGAACCTGCATTTTCTTTTGCACTCGATGGCTCGCAAGACGCCACCGCTGGTTCTGAAGTTAATCCGGAAGTGGAATAAAAATGGCCGTAGCCGCTCGCGCGTTAAGTGCGGCAACCCCCAACCTCAAGAAGAAATCGCTTGTGCCGTACTTACTACTTGCACCAGGACTGCTTTGGTTGGCACTTTTCTTCGTCGCTCCGATTATTACTTTAGTTGGTACAGCGACAAAGACTCCTGGCGTTGGAATCGGCGAATTTATTCAGACATATCGGTGGGCAAATTACTGGGATTCTATTTTTGCAGCACGCGTTCAGTTTGGTCGATCTTTTCTCTACGCCCTGATTGCCACCCTGCTTGCATTAGCAATCGCCTATCCGCTGGCATATGGAATTGCCTTCAAATCGGGTAAATATAAGAATATTTTACTTGTCCTCGTCGTTGCACCATTTTTCTGTTCTTTCATACTTCGCACTATCGCTTGGAAGCAAATTCTTGGACAGAATGGTCCCGTATACAGATTTCTGGCTGACGTACATCTCATTGGAAGTACAACGCACCTCACTGCCAGTGCGCCAGCTGTCATCATAGGCTTGGCGTACAACTTTCTTCCGTTTATGACACTTCCTTTATATGGCAGTCTAGAACGAATTGATCCCCGAGTCCTTGAAGCTTCTGGTGACCTGTATGCCAACCCATTCACTACTTTTCGTCGCGTCACTGTTCCACTGTCGATGCCTGGAGTTGTAGCAGGCACTTTGCTGACCTTCATTCCCGCGGCGGGAGATTATGTAAACGCTGAAATCTTAGGAAATCCAAGGACGAAAATGATTGGCAATGTGATTAATTCGAAATTCTTAAATGAACAGGATTATCCAACGGCGGCGGCACTTTCATTTATTTTAATGATTGTTATTTCAATATTTGTGATGATTTATATTAAAAAAGCAGGCACGGAGGAGTTGGTATGAAGACTCTTACTCGTTGGTTTCGACGTAATCTAATCCGCATTTATATGGTTCTTGGGTTCACCTATCTCTTCATTCCAGTCGCCTACACTTTTGCTTTTTCATTTAATGACTATATTAAATCTAATCTTGTATGGCGCGGATTTACTCTTAATAACTGGAAACAACCGTGTGGGGTTCTTGATGTCTGCCCTGCCTTGGGAAATTCGATAAAGATAGGCTTATTGGCTACTTTCATTGCAACAGTTCTTGGAACGCTGATTGCATTTGCCCTCGGTCGCTATGCATTTAAGGGACGCTCAGTTACTAACACTTTGATTTTTCTTCCCATGGCCTCACCTGAGCTGGTGCTAGGAGCATCACTTCTTACTATTTTTCTTAATCTCGGAATGAACCTTGGTTTCTGGACAATTGTTATAGCGCACGTGATGTTCTGTATTTCATTTGTCGTAGTTACAGTTAAGGCACGAATCGCATCCTTAGATCCTCGCCTGGAACAGGCAGCCATGGATTTATATGCTGATGAACGTGAGACTTTCCGCCGAGTTACTTTTCCACTTGTTGCACCAGGAATTGCTGGTGCTGCGTTGCTAGCGTTTAGCTTGAGTTTTGATGACTTTATTATTACGAATTTCAACTCTGGTACAACTATCACTTTTCCCCTCTATGTCTATACGCACGCCGAACGTGGTTTACCGGCGCAAGCAAATGTGATTGGATCGGCTATGTTTTTCTTGGCCTTGATCATTGTGGTTCTTGGGCAAGTTGTCAGCAAAAAGCGTAAAGTAGGGGCCTCATGACAAATATTGGAAATATGTACGGACCTAATTTTACATTCCTGGGTATCCCGGCTTGCGATTTAGATAAGCCCGAAACCTATAAAGGCGCGGATGTAATCATTGTGGGAGCCCCCATCGACAGCGGAACGTCCTATCGCTCCGGCGCGAAAATGGGTCCACAAGCAATTCGTGGCGCTGATTATTTGCCACATGATGGAGAGCGTCCACATCTAACTTTTCGAGTAGATCCGCTAAAAGATCTTAAGATTTTTGATGCTGGAGATTTGTTGATGAATGGCGCCGATCTCATTGGCTCACTTGCCTTGCTAGAAGTTGCAACAGAGAAAATTTCACGAGCTGGTGCCATCCCTGTAGTACTTGGAGGCGATCACTCGATAGCGTCAGCCGATGTAACAGGCATCGCACACCATTTAGGTATGGGCAAAGTGTCCATGATTCACTTTGATGCACATGCTGACACTGGTGAAGATCAATTTGGATCCCTCATAGGGCACGGAACACCAATGCGTCGCCTCATTGAATCGGGGGCTGTTCGAGGTGATCGTTTCTTACAGCTTGGACTAAGAGGCTATTGGCCAGATGATAAGACGCTTAAGTGGATGCGTGATCAAGGGATGCGCTCCTATGAAATGACTGAGATTCATCATCGTGGCTTTAATGAGGTATTGAATGAATCTTTTGGAATTCTGACCGATGGTTGCGATGGTGTATTTCTTTCAGTTGATATCGATGTTGTTGACCCAGGCATGGCGCCAGGAACAGGAACTCCTGAGCCAGGCGGGATGACAAGTAGAGAACTTCTAGAGTCAGTTCGTCGCATTTGCACAGAACTTCCGATAGTTGGAATCGATATTGTTGAAGTCGCGCCTGCTTATGACAGCAGCGACATCACCGCGTTACTAGCTAATCGCGTGATTTTAGAAGCGCTCAGCGCAATTACAGTGCGACAAAATGGCGGAAAGTATCAACCGATTCGTAACGTGCTGGACCGTTAATTACTTAAGACTTGCGAAAGCTTCTTCTAGAACGCTAAGTGCATCTTTAAGAAGTTCATCTGAAATAACCAGTGGTGGCAAGAAGCGTATGACGTTGACATAGGTTCCAGCAGTAAGGATTAAGACGCCCTTGTTCTGACAGTACTTAACAACATCAAGCATCGCTTGAGTATTTGGCTCTTTCGTTCCTGGCATAACAAGTTCGATAGCTTGCATCGCACCTCGGCCACGTACGTCGCCAATAATCGGATATTTTGATTGAAGAGCACGAAGTGCATCACCAAGAATTTGGCCAATGTGTTTTGCGCGATCAGCGAGCTTCTCTTCCTTCATTGTTTCAATTGCGCCAAGAGCGGCTGCGCAAGCAACAGGGTTACCGCCATATGTTCCACCCAGTCCAGATACGTGGACTGAATCCATAATTTCCGCGCGACCGGTAACTGCAGCAAGAGGTAGACCACCCGCAATACCTTTAGCAGTAGTAACCATGTCGGGGATGACATTCTCGTGGTTGACTGCAAACCAATCACCTGTGCGACAGAAGCCTGATTGAACTTCATCGGCAATGAAGACAATTCCATGTTTTGTGGCAAATTCAGAGAGCGCCGGCAAGAAACCCTTAGGAGGAACAATAAATCCACCTTCGCCCAGGATTGGCTCAATTAATATTGCAGCGACATTATTGACGCCAATTTCCTTCTCAATGCGATGAGATATTTCTTCAAAGGCATCATGAGCAAGGGTTTCTGGATTTGTTGTTGCGCGAAATGGGTAAGGCAAAGGCATGCGATAAATTTCTCCAGCAAATGGACCGAATCCATCCTTATAAGGCATGTTCTTTGCTGTCAGCGACATAGTTAAATTAGTACGGCCGTGATACGCATGTTCAAAAACGATAATTGCATCACGCTTGGTATAGCGACGAGCAATCTTGACTGCATTTTCAACAGCTTCGGCGCCTGAGTTAACAAGCATCGACTTCTTTGCATGCGTCCCTGGAGTAAGTTCATTAAGAAGTTCGCAAACTTCGATGTAACCCATGTACGGAGCGACTGTAAAACATGTGTGAGTCAGTGATTGAACCTGATCGATGACGCGCTTTACGACGCGATCGTTCGTACTTCCAACATTTGTTACTCCGATACCTGAACCAAAATCAATTAAGCGATTGCCATCAAGATCTTCAAGAATTGCACCGTGTGCACGTTCAATGACCACAGGGAAAGTCAGACCGAGACCTGCTGATGTGGCAGCAGCTCTGCGAGCGAGGGCTTCCTGGGATTTTGGACCAGGGATAGCAGTTACAAGGTGGCGTTCTTGCGCAAGAGGAGTCTTTGAGTACATGGCTAAAGTGTAACTACTACTGGAAAGTGCGAGAGAATGGTGGCATGCGCGATATCGTGATTTTGGGCTCCACAGGCTCAATCGGGGTCCAGGCCCTGGAAGTGGTCGCCGCTAACCCTGAACTTTTTCGGGTAATTGGTCTATCGGCCGGATCGGCAAACCATGCGCTGCTTGCTGAGCAAGCTAAGAAATTTAGAGTTCCGCTTATTGGAACGAGTGCTGCTGAATTTTCCGCAGAGGCCCCCGAAGGTGTTTCCGTAATTTGTGGTCCCCAAGCAGCATCAGAAATTGCAAGCATGAGCGCCGAAATTGTCGTTAACGGTATTACGGGCTCAATCGGTCTAGGGCCAACGCTCGCTGCGCTCGCAGCCGGAAATATTGTTGCACTTGCTAACAAAGAATCACTTGTTGCTGGTGGAGATTTAGTAATGAAATATGGCCGTGATCGAATCATCCCGGTGGACTCCGAGCACTCTGCTATTTATCAGGCACTTCTCTCTGGCAAAAGCACTGAAGTTAAGAAATTAATTTTGACTGCAAGCGGGGGAGCGTTTAGAGATCGCAAAGATTTGAGCAATGTGACTATTGAGGATGCGCTCGCTCACCCGACATGGTCTATGGGTCCTGTTGTAACAATCAACTCAGCAACACTTGTGAATAAGGCGTTAGAAATTATTGAAGCACATTATCTTTTTGACATTCCCTATTCTCAGATAGAGGCCGTTATTCACCCTCAGTCTGTTGTGCATTCGATGGTGGAGTTCGTTGATGGATCCACAATTGCTCAGGCAAGTCCACCAAATATGAAGGGTCCGATTGCCTACGCATTGGGTTACCCAAATCGTATTGCGCGCTCTACAACCCCGGTTGATTGGTCGAAGAGTCACACGTGGGAATTTCGTCCCATCAATAGTGAATTATTTCCCGCAATAAATTTAGCTCATCGCGTTGGTGAAGTTGGTAATGGAATGCCAATAGTTTTCAACGCTGCCAATGAGATAGCAGTACATGCATTTCTCAGTAAAAAATTAGATTTCACCTCAATCCTTCGCGTAGTATCTAAGACTGTAGAAATTCTAGAAGTTCGGGGTTATTCAGCTGCCAGAGATTTGAGCGATGTCAGTGCCATCGAGCAAGATACGCACCAAGTTGCAGAGCAACTAGTAAACCGACTAGTAAATGAAGAGGAAATCTCATCGTGATGGGTCTTATTGGAGTTATTGCATTCATAGTTGCGCTGCTCACTTCAGTGATGATTCATGAAGCTGGACACTATTTCACGGCTAAGCACTATGGTATGAAAGTTACCGAGTTCTTTCTTGGTTTCGGAAAGCGAATTTGGTCAACCCAACGAGGCGAAACAGAATTTGGAATTAAGGTAATTCCAGCAGGTGGATACTGTCGCATCGTCGGAATGTCTGCCAGGGAAGCGCTTCCTGAAAGCGATGCTCACAGAGCATTTTATAAAGCTTCCGCACCTACGCGATTGATAGTACTTGGCGCTGGATCATTCCTTCACTTCGTCATTGGCTACCTTCTCATCTTTATAATCTTTTTTGGTGTCGGGACAACTGCTCTTACATCGACAGTTTCACAAGTTGTTCCTTGTATTAACGCTAATAACAGCACTTGCACAACGAAATCTTTACCATCTCCAGCAAAAGCTGCAGGAATTCTTCCAGGAGATACCTTTGTAGCTATTAACGGCTATCCAGTTCAGGATTGGAATAGTGATATCGATGTAGTTCGTAAATCTCCTGGAAAAACTAATATTTTCTCAGTTATGCGCGATGGCCAGCAATTAGACATTCCCATAACATCAATACCTCATAAAGTTAATGGTAAGACAATTGGAATGATTGGCGTTATTAACAAAATTGGTTTACAACGCACTCCATTTTTATCTGCAATAAATAAATCAGCACTCCTCTCACGCGAACTTTTCAACGGAAGCATTTCTTCGCTAGCGAAATTACCAGCGAAAATACCGGCTCTTTTTCGACAAACCTTCGGTGGAGAGAAAAGAGATCCAGCTGGACTCGTAGGAGTAATAGGCGTAGCCGAAGCTTCTGCCCAAACTGCTGGAAACTCAGCGCTCAGCTGGAACGAGCGGATTGGAACTTTCCTACTTATTATCGCCAGCCTAAATATTTTTGTTGGGATTTTTAATTTGCTGCCACTTCTTCCGTTAGATGGCGGGCATATGGCAATCGCGCTCGTCGATGGGCTTCGAAGTCTCTGGGCCCGAGTTCGTCGGCGTCCAAACCCTAGACCGATTGATGTGGAGTCGCTCACGCCCCTTACCCTGGTCGTCTTTGTATTCCTGGCTGTCCTCTCGTTACTGCTTCTAGCGGCCGATATTTTCAATCCAGTCCACTTCAACTTGTAAGGTAGTCCTATGCAAAATGCAATCAATCTCGGAATGCCAGATGCGCCACCACCCACGCTCGCTCCTCGCAGAAAGAGCAAGCAACTAAAAGTAGGTAGCGTTCTTGTCGGAGGTGATGCTCCTGTAAGTGTTCAGTCCATGTGCACCACGTTGACTTCTGATGTAAATGCAACTCTGCAACAGATTGCTGAATTAACGGCATCTGGTTGCCAAATAGTTCGCGTTGCAGTGCCAAGTCAAGATGACGCAGACGCACTTGCTCAAATTGCGAAGAAATCCCAGATTCCTGTTATTGCAGATATTCATTTTCAGCCAAAATATATTTTCGCAGCAATTGATGCTGGTTGCGCAGCTGTTCGCGTGAATCCGGGCAACATCAAGCAATTTGATGACAAAGTTAAAGAGGTCGCAAAGGCAGCAGGTGATGCAGGAATTCCGATTCGAATCGGCGTTAATGCAGGCTCGCTAGATCCAAGATTGCTTGCGAAATATGGCAAAGCAACTCCTGAGGCACTCGCTGAATCAGCTCTCTGGGAAGCATCTTTATTTGAAGAGCATGGATTTTCTGACATCAAGATTTCTGTCAAACATCATGATCCAGTAACTATGGTTAAGGCATACCGTCTGCTCGCATCAAAATGTGATTACCCACTTCACCTAGGTGTTACTGAAGCTGGCCCAATCTTTCAAGGCACAATCAAATCTGCTACTGCATTTGGAATCCTCTTGGCAGAAGGAATTGGAGACACAATTCGTGTATCACTTTCCGCTCCGCCAGTTGAGGAAGTTAAAGTAGGAATTTCCATTTTAGAGTCGCTCAATCTGCGCCAGCGAAAGTTGGAAATTGTCTCTTGTCCTTCGTGCGGGCGTGCACAAGTTGACGTATATACATTGGCTGAAAAAGTTCAGGCAGGATTACAAGGCATGACAGTTCCGTTACGCGTTGCAGTCATGGGTTGTGTTGTAAACGGTCCTGGGGAAGCACGCGAAGCAGACCTTGGTGTCGCTTCCGGCAATGGCAAAGGCCAGATTTTTGTTAAAGGAGTGGTCATAAAGACTGTTCCAGAGTCTCAAATCGTAGAAACTCTCATCGAAGAGGCGATGCGCCTTGCAGAAGAGATGGAAAGCGCTGGAGTTGCGTCGGGCGAACCGACTGTTTCAGTCAAGTAAGGTACTCACATGCTGCGCATGTCGACTCTTCTGCTTCGTACCCTTCGTGATGATCCAGCAGACGCTGAAGTAGCCTCACATCGTCTACTAGTACGCGCCGGATACGTTCGCCGTATTGCTGCTGGAATTTACTCATGGCTTCCACTGGGTTACATCACCTTTAGAAATATAGAACGCGTTGTTCGCAAAGAGATGGATGCTGCAGGATTTCAAGAAGTGCATTTTCCAGCGCTCCTGCCTCGTGAGCCATATGAACGAACTAAGCGTTGGGAAGAATACGGCGGCTCTCTCTTTCGGTTAAAAGATCGCCGCGGAAACGACATGCTTCTTGGTCCAACACATGAAGAGATGTTCACGCTGATGATTAAGGGTGAGTTTGCTTCTTATAAAGATCTTCCAATTTCTATCTATCAAATTCAGACAAAGTACCGTGATGAAGCTCGTCCTCGTAGTGGAATTATTCGTGGTCGTGAATTCGTGATGAAAGATTCCTATTCCTTTGATATTGACGACGCTGGACTTGCCGCTTCGTATGAGAAACATCGGCAGGCTTATATTTCCCTCTTTGATCGACTTGGTTTGAAATACAACATTGTCTCAGCAGTATCAGGTGCCATGGGTGGCTCACGCTCTGAAGAATTTCTGGCTCCATGCGCTACTGGTGAAGATACTTATGTACTTTGTCCTAAGTGCGGATATGCCGCGAACGTTGAAGCAATGGTGACAAAAGTTGCTGATTATTCTGGCGAGGCAGCACCCGCTATGAAAGTTTTTGATTCGCCTAATACTCCAACGATTGACTCGCTAGTTGATCTTCTAAACCAGAATCATGGTGGTGGATTTCAAGCGAGTGATACGCTAAAAAATGTTCTACTAATGGCCGATGGCAAAGCAATTTCCATCCTGGTTCCCGGTGATCGTGAAGTAGATCTGAAACGCCTTGAGGCAAATCTCCCTGGGGTTGAAGAGTTGCGACTATTTGAAGATGATGATTTTAAGAAGTTCCCTGGACTTGTAAAGGGTTATGTTGGGCCACAAGATTCAAAGCAACATGGGATTACCGTCTATGCAGATCCTCGTATCGTCAAGGGTTCACATTGGATTACCGGTGCCAACGTCCGTGAAAAGCATGTCATGTATGTAACACATGGCCGAGATTTTGAGGTTGAAGCTTTTATCGAAGCTGCAGAAGTAAAGGCTGGAGATTTATGTCCGGCGTGTGCAACTCCAGTTGTTATTGATCGCGCAATTGAAATTGGCCATATTTTTCAACTTGGTCGAAAATATGCCGAGGCTCTTGATCTAACTGTGCTGGATAAAGATGGCAAGGCTCGTGTTGTTACGATGGGCTCGTATGGTGTTGGAGTTTCACGTGCGGTTGCCGCTATCGCAGAACAAAGCCACGACGAAATCGGACTCATTTGGCCACGCGAAGTAGCGCCCGCAGATGTGCATATTGTGGCAACGGGTAAGGAAGATTTACCCTTTGATACGGCTGAAAAGTTAGCAACTGATTTAGAAGCCAAAGGGCTTCGAGTGATGTTGGATGATCGCCGTGATGCGAGCCCTGGAGTGAAATTTAAAGATGCAGAGTTGATTGGAAATCCATTTATTGTGATTGTTGGAAAAGCACTCGCTGATGGAAAAGTAGAACTTCGCAATCGCAGAAGCGGAGATAAAGTCGAAATTGCACTTGATGGGGCTCCCGAGCAGATAAACAAAGTTATAACTTCTAGCTAATGTCACTAGCGACCTGGCTTTTTCTCGCTATCGCATCTGGCTTTGCTGGATTTGTTGATGCAATGGCTGGCGGCGGAGGACTAGTACAGCTTCCTGCTTTATTAATCGGGATTTCAGATAAACCGCTCCCAATGATTCTTGGAACTAATAAAATTCCAGCAGTTTTTGGAACTACTACGGCTACATATAATTATTTTAAGCGGGTAAAGCCGGACTTACGTATTGCCTCATATATGGCCATTCCTGCATTCATTGGATCTATGACAGGGGCTCGACTAGCGGCATCCGTCCCCAAAGATTTCTTTAGACCATTAATACTTGCACTTTTGATCGTGGTCGCACTTTATACATGGTTTAAACCAGAACTTGGAATGGTGGAAAACCTTAAATTTACTGCGACGGTGCGGCATTGGATTGTTGGTAGTTTTGGGCTACTCATCGGATTCTACGATGGAATATTTGGTCCAGGCACGGGAACATTCCTACTTTTCATCCTTGTTGGTGTCGTTGGCTATGCATTTCTGAAAGCATCAGCAACGGCAAAACTGGTTAATTGGGCAACAAATGTCGCAGCGATAATCTCCTTTCAGATCACTGGGCATATTTGGTGGCATGTGGGATTGATTTTGGCCGTTGCCAACGTAACCGGTGCGCTCATTGGAACGCGGATGGCAATCAAAGGCGGCTCTCCATTGGTACGAAAAGTATTCCTGGGTGTGACATTTTTGCTTATTGCAAAGGTGGGTTATGATTGGGTTGTACTAATAACTGCGTCCTAAAAATTAAATAGTGTCTGGGGTAAATATGACTGTTCGTGACCGCATAGCCGAAGCTATTTCTCCCACTATTGAATCCTCCAACGCCTTTCTTGAGGATGTCACGCTAGTTAAAGCTGGTAGAAAAAGTCTGTTAACCGTGATTGTTGATGGCGAACTTGGCCTTAACCTCGATCAAGTAACTGAAATTTCCCGGAACATCTCTGAAATTGTTGAGGCTCTGCCTGAATTAGGAAGCACACCTTTTACGCTTGAAGTTACATCACCAGGAATCGATCGCCCGCTCACAGTTCCTCGTCATTGGCGAAAGAATAAGGGCCGCCTAATTAAAGCGACGATGTTGGATGGCGCCGTTCATGAAGGCCGCATCGGAGATTCAACCGAAGAGAGAGTTTTTATAGGAGATCTTGACGTTGCTTTCGTTGATATGAAAAAAGCGATTGTACAAGTTGAATTTAAGGCTGCTGAATAATGGCCGTTGATTTTCAAGGGTTAGTCGCCCTTGCCGAAGATCGCAAGATGCCGATTGAACAACTTATTAATTACATCGAGAACCGCGTTGCAGAGGCATATGCAGAATTTCCAGAATCTAAACCAAAGGGTCGCTGTGTTTATAACCGGGTCACTGGTGAGTTTGTTATTCATGTTCCCGTATATGATGAAGAAGGAATTTGGTTAGAAACCGTTATTGATAATCCAGAGGGATTCGAAGTGATTGCAGAATCCATTGCTCGCAAATCTATTAAAGAACGCATGCGCGAGGAACGCGACAATGCAGTGCTTGAAGAATTCTCAGCATCAATTGGTGACATCATTTCGGGGGAAGTTCAGCAGGGCCGAGACGAAGCAATCGTTTACGTTTACCTGGGCGGACGCACTGAAGGAAAAATTCCACCTAACGAGCAAGTTAAAGGTGAAATTTTTAAGCATGGTGACCGTATTAAAGCTTTTGTAGTGAGAGTTGAAAAAGGGGAGCGAGGACCCGAAATCACATTGTCGCGCACTCACCCACAATTAGTGAAGGCGCTATTTGCACTCGAAGTTCCAGAGATTAACGATCGCGTTGTGGAAGTAATGGGAGTTTCAAGAGAACCTGGACAACGTTCAAAGATTTCAGTTCGTACACATCGCGCAGGAGTAAGTCCAAAGGGCGCTTTGATTGGTCCAAGCGGAGCGCGTTCACGCGCTGTTAGTGATGAACTCTTTGGTGAAAAAATTGATATTGTGGATTGGTCAGAGGATCCGGCAACCTATGTCGCAAACGCTTTAGCGCCAGCGCGAGTTACAAGCGCAGTGAGCGTCAATAATGATCCAAACTCAATCAAGGTAATTGTTCCGGACTTTCAACTTTCCCTTGCCATCGGAAAAGATGGTCAGAATGCACGTCTAGCTGCTCGCTTGACTGGTTGCCGTATCGATATTCATCCGGATAACCCTGTTGAGCGTATTGAGAAACCGAAGCCTGCTGCTGAGATCGATGAACTCACCGAAATTGCTGGCGAAATTGCTGGCGAAGTTGGGGCAATTCAGGCTCAAATCTCGACCGAATTACCAGCTGAAGGCTAACTGCGGGTAAGGTTGCCTTTACTAGTTCGAAAACTTGCGATATCTGCCAGTAAAATCTGCCAGTAATGTGGAGAGGGCGCCGATTGAGATTTCCCATTCGGAGTTGTATCGCTTGTCGCAAGAAAGAGAACCGGAACGACTTGCTTCGGCTTGTTTTGATAGATGGTCAGGTAATTCCGGACCCCAATCAAAATAGACCGGGTCGTGGTGGATGGATGCATCGAAAATGTTTCGATGTAGCTGTTCAACGCAGAGCATTTGGCAGGGCTTTTAAAAGTTCTGATGATGTGAAAGTCGAAGCTTTAGAGAACTATCTCAAATTATTAAAGGAGCAGTAAATGACTTCTGTCTTTAACAAGAAGGCACATACACAATCATGAGCGCCGCACGCGCATGAGTAAGGCATTAATTTAGGCTCCTGAAAAAACACGGGGCCTTCTAATAGAGGCAGGAAAGGCAACCGTGGCTAAAGTTCGCGTTTATGAATTAGCGAAAGAGTTAGGTTTAGAGAGCAAAGAGTTGCTCGCTAAATTGCAAGAAGTGGGCGAGTTTGTTCGCTCCGCATCCTCAACTGTTGAAGCACCAGTAGTGCGTAAGTTGATGGAGAAGTTCCCGGACATGAAACCGGTAGAAGCTGCTCCAAAACCTGTTAAGAAAGCAGCGGCCAAGAAGGCCGTAGCCAAAGCAGCCCCAACTACTGAAGAGATCGAAGCAGCTATTGCTTCTCTCGATGAAGGTACGCGATCCCAGATTGAAAAAATAAGTCGTGAATCAGTTGCGCCCGCAAGTGAAGCACCTCCTGCAACACCAGCAGCTCCTGCAACACCAGCGGCGCCTGCAACTCCAGCAGCTCCTGCAACCAATCCATTCTCAGCAATGCCGCGACCACCGCGCGCAGGCAATAATCCATTTTCATCAACAGTTGGTGGAGCACTTCCACGTCCAACGGCTCGTCGTCCACTTCATCCAGGTGAGCGTCCTCCAGCAACTCGTCCACCAATGTCTGGTGCGCGTCCAGGACAAAGTCGTCCCGGTTTTGCACAGCGTGGTCCGGGTGGTCCGGGCGCGGGAAGTGCGCAACGTCCAGGCGGTGCAGGCGCGGGAAGTGCGCAACGCCCAGGCGGTCCAGGCGGATCATCTCCATATCGCACTGGAGCTCCAGGTGGTGGAGGTGCTGGCGGATCAACTGGTGCACCAGGTACTACAGGTGCTCCTGCAGGTGGTCAACCTTTTGGAAAAGGTCCAGCACGTCACCAACGCGGTGGCGCAGCCGGTGCTTTTGGAAAGCAGACTGGTAAGAGTCGTAAAGCTCACAAGAGCAAGAAAGTTCTTCGCGAAGAATTCGACAATATGGCAGCGCCAAGTCTTGGCGGAGCAGTTGTTCCACGTGGCGATGGCAAGACAGTAGTTCGCCTACGTCGTGGTGCATCGTTGATGGACCTTGCAGAGAAAATTAATGCAGACGCATCAGCGCTCGTATCAGCGCTCTTTCATTTAGGTGAAATGGTTACAGCAACCCAATCAGTTGATGAAGACACATTTGCCATTCTTGGTGGCGAGATGGGATACGTCATTGAGATCGTTAGCCCTGAAGATGAAGACCGCGAACTCCTAGAAGAGTTTGATATTAATCTCGCAGCTGAACTCGAAAATCTTGATGATACAGACCTTGTTGTCCGCTCACCAATCGTCACCGTAATGGGCCATGTTGATCATGGTAAGACCCGCCTTTTGGATAGCATCCGAAGTACTGAAGTTATTAAGTCAGAAGCTGGCGGAATTACTCAGCATATTGGTGCCTACCAAATTCATCACATGCATGATGGTCTTGAGCGCGCGATTACCTTTATTGATACGCCAGGTCACGAAGCCTTTACAGCTATGCGTGCTCGTGGAACTAAAGTCACTGATATTGCAGTACTTGTTGTTGCTGCAGACGATGGCGTGATGCCACAGACAATTGAAGCGCTCAACCATGCGCAGGCTGCAGATGTACCAATCGTTGTTGCAGTTAACAAGATTGATAAAGAGGGCGCGAATCCAGATAAGGTCCGCCAGCAATTAACTGAGTACAACTTAATTGCCGAAGAATATGGTGGAACGACAATCTTCGTAAACGTCTCGGCTAAATCTGGAGAAGGAGTCGATGCACTTATTGATTCCATTCTGCTAACTGCCGACGCAGCACTTGATTTGCGCGCTATTGCAAACGATGTTGCTCGCGGAGTCGCCATCGAAGCAAATCTTGATAAGGGCCGCGGTCCTGTTGCAACGGTTCTGGTCCAACGCGGAACTCTTCACGTCGGTGATGCAATTGTTGCTGGCGGAGCTTATGGACGTGTTCGGGCAATGCTCGACGAGAATGGCGATGCAGTAACTGAGGCAGGGCCTTCACGTCCGGTTCAGGTTCTTGGTTTCACTAGCGTTCCAGGAGCAGGCGATTCATTTATCGTTGCAGAAGATGATCGAACCGCTCGCCAGATTGCTGAAAAACGTCAGCTCGCGATGCGAAATGCAATGCTTGCTAAAACTCGCAAGAAGGTTTCACTCGAAGACTTCATGGAGCAATCAAAGGTCAGCACACTTAATCTCATTATTAAGGGTGACGTTTCAGGCTCAGTTGAAGCACTTGAAGATGCTCTTATGTTGCTAGATGTCGGCGATGAAGTTGACCTTCGCGTTATCCACCGTGGAGTTGGTGCGATTACTAAGAACGACGTCACGCTAGCCTCGGCATCCACTGCAGTGATCATTGGCTTTAACGTAAAACCTGAACCACAGACTGCTGTCTTTGCAGATCAAGAAGGCGTTGAAGTTCGCTTCTACACCGTGATTTATAAGGCAATCGAAGAAATTGAAGCTTCGCTTAAGGGACTCCTCAAGCCAGAATTTGAAGAGGTTGTTCTTGGAAATGCAGAAGTTCGAGAGATCTTCCGTTCAAGCAAGTTTGGAAATATTGCCGGCTGTTTGGTTCAAGACGGAATTATCAAGCGCAATGGAAAAGCACGCGTTATGCGAGCTGGAACCGTTGTTGGAGATAATTTAGCTATCGAATCGCTTCGTCGATTTAAGGATGATGCAACTGAAGTTCGCGATGGATACGAGTGCGGTATTGGACTTGGCTCCTTCAACGACATTCAAGAAGGAGACACGATTCAGGTATTTGAAATTCGCGAAAAGAAGCGTGACTAATGGCTTCAAATCGCGTTCTGAAAGTCGCCGATCGCATTAAGGAAGTAATCGCACAGTTGCTTGAGACGCGGGTTAAAGACCCTCGTCTGGGCTTCATTACGATCACAGATGTGCGAGTTACCGGCGACCTTCAGCAAGCCTCTATTTTCTATACCGTGCTGGGTGATGATGAGGCGCGTGCTTCAACTGCCGCTGCCCTCGCTTCGGCAAAAGGCATGCTTCGCGCCGAAGTTGGACAAACTCTTAACTTGCGAATTGTTCCAACACTCGAGTTTTTTGCAGATGGCCTGCAGGCTAGCGCTTCAGCAATGAATGACTTGATGAGTGAAGTTCGTCGAAAAGATGAAGAGCTTGCGAAATTGCGTGAAAATGCAAAGCCTATTGGTGAGGCCGATCCTTATAAGGTTCACGAGTAAGACATGAACGGCTTCTTGGTTATTGATAAGCCAAGTGGAATGACTAGCCACGATGTAGTGGCTAAAGTGCGCAAGCGACTTGGTACCAAACGAGTAGGGCACGCCGGAACTCTCGATCCAATGGCAACTGGAGTCTTAGTTGTTGGCGTAGGCAATGCAACTAAACTTTTACAATATATCGTCGATGGTACAAAGAGCTATGAAGGAATAATTGCACTAGGCGCATCTACCCATACTGACGATAAAGAAGGTGACCTTACTTTTACAGCGGATCCCATAAAACTTTCGCTCATAACGGATGCCCAAATACGAGAGAAAATTAATATCTTTGTTGGAACAATCATGCAAAAGCCAAGTGCAGTATCGGCAATA
>CAILYP010000194.1:0-6414 GCA_903838475.1 uncultured Actinomycetes bacterium
AAATAGTGGCCGCCACTTAGACATAGCGAGCTCAGACAAGTAGCGTTTGCGCGTGCGCATATCAGTCCCAAAGGAAACCCGCCCCGGTGAAAACCGCGTGGCCCTCGTTCCTGACATTATCTCCAAACTCACTCGAGCAGGTCTCGAAGTAGTCATTGAATCCGGTGCAGGTCTCTCTGCGCAATTTTCAGATGAGCAATTCACAAAAGCTGGAGCAACTGTTAAGAGTGGAAATGTCATCAGCGATAGCGATGTCGTGGCATCTATCCAACCTCTTACACCTGATCAAATGAAGTCACTTAAAAAAGGCGCCATTACGATCTCATTCCTTTCCCCTACTACTGCAGTTGACTCAATCGAGGCAGCAGCTAGTGCGGGTGCCACAGCCCTTTCACTTGAACTGGTTCCTCGTATTTCACGCGCGCAATCGATGGATGCCCTCACCTCGCAGGCATTGTGTGCGGGTTACCGCGCAACTCTTGTCGCCGCAGAAATGTCTCCGCGCTTCTTCCCGCTGTTAATGACGGCTGCAGGAACAGTTACGCCTGCAAATGTTGTCATTCTCGGTGCGGGCGTTGCAGGATTACAAGCAATCGCAACCGCAAAGCGTCTTGGCGCCGTGGTTAGTGCGTATGACGTTCGTCCAGCTTCGGCCGATGAAGTGAAGTCGATGGGCGCAAAGTTCATTACTTTGGAATTGGAAGCACTTGAAGGTCAGGGCGGCTATGCACGTGAAATGACTGAAGATCGCGCAGCCCAACAGCGCGCACTTCTTACTCCTTATATTGCAGCAGCCGATGTACTCATTACAACAGCTGCAGTTCCTGGTCGACCAGCTCCTCGATTGGTTACTGCGGATATGGTTGCAACGATGTCTGCTGGTTCAGTGGTTGTTGACCTTGCGTCAGAAACTGGTGGAAACGTTGAAGGCACAAAACCTGGTGAAATTATTACAACAGCAAACGGAGTCAGAATGTGGGGCGGTAAGGATGTTCCTTCCCAACTGCCTTTCCACGCTTCGATGCTCTTCTCACGAAATGTTGTTAACTTGTTGATGTTGATGGTTAAAACTACCGATGGAGTTGCAACCGTAATTCCAGATTTCTCCGATGAAATTATCGACGCAGCGGCCGTGACACACGGTGGCGCTCGTCGCACGCCAGAAGGGAAGAAATAAAGATGGCCTCACTCTCTAGTATGGCAATTCTTACAATCTTCGCACTCTCGATTTTCGTGGGATTTGAAGTTGTCTCCAAAGTTTCAACCACACTGCATACACCGCTTATGTCTGGTGCAAATGCGATTCACGGAATTATTTTGGTGGGAGCAATCATGGTCGCCGATGGCGCCACAAATACTCTCGAAACTACTCTTGCAATCCTTGCTGTACTTCTTGCAACCATCAACATGGTGGGCGGCTTCGTCGTAACAGACCGCATGCTTGAAATGTTTAAAGGCAAGCCAAAAGTTGCAAAGGCCAAAGATGGCGAGGCCGCAAAGTGAATAAAAACATCTACGAACTCCTTGGCCTCCTAGTTGCTCTCTCTTTTATCCTTGCACTAAAAGGACTATCTGCACCTAAGACTGCCCGCCGCGGAAACTTGATCGGCGCTGCTGGCGCAACACTTGCAACGATTGTCGTTTTCTTTGCTCCACTGGGCAAAAATTCAATGGGTGAAGGAAAATCTCACCACAACACAATTTTGATTCTTGCTGCAATCGCAGTTGGTGTTCTAGTAGGCGTGCCTGCTGCTCGCAAAATTCAGATGACCCAGATGCCTCAGCTAGTTGCACTATTCAATGGTGTGGGTGGTGGCGCCGCGGCTCTTGTTGCGACAGCTGAATACCTAAATCTTGGAACGGGTGCTTCGGCGGCTGAAGTTGTTGCAACAGTATTCACAGTTATTGTGGGCTGCACATCCTTCTCTGGCTCTGTGATTACTTTCATGAAGCTTCAAGAATTAATGACAACTCGTCCTGTTGTTTTCCCTGGCGGACGCTTTGTTATCGCTGCAACCCTTGCCGGCGTGCTCGGCACTGGTGCATGGACTATCTCCTCAGGTGGCAACACTCCCCTACTCATCATGGGTGGATTAGCACTTCTCTTTGGTGTCCTCTTCGTACTTCCAGTTGGTGGAGCTGACGTTCCAATTGTGATCTCACTTCTTAATGCATTCACCGGTCTTACTGTTGCTGCAAGTGGTTATGTATTGCAATCAACGCTTCTCATTGTTGCTGGAACACTCGTTGGTGCTTCCGGAACTATTTTGACTCGCAAGATGGCAGAAGCGATGGGTAGATCCCTTTTTGGAACCCTCTTTGGTGCATTTACTGCAAAACCTCAAGAAGCTACTGGGGCCCAAGAAGTTCGCTCCGTGAAATCAGGATCACCTGATGACGTTGCAATTTTGCTCAACTACGCACAACGCGTTGTTATCGTTCCTGGATTTGGTCTAGCTGTCGCGCAAGCGCAGCACACTGTTCGCGAACTAGCAGATATGTTAACTGCAAAGGGAATTGATGTTGCATACGGAATCCATCCGGTTGCAGGTCGCATGCCTGGCCATATGAACGTACTTCTAGCAGAGGCTAACGTTCCATACGAACAACTTGTTGAGATGGATGAAGTTAACCCAACATTCCCACAAACCGATGTGGTCTTAGTTGTTGGTGCTAATGACGTTGTTAATCCAGCAGCAAAGACAACACCTGGCTGCCCAATTTATGGAATGCCAATTCTTGATGTTGCTGAAGCTGGAAACGTAATCTTCTTGAAGCGCTCAATGCGTCCTGGTTTTGCGGGAATTGAGAATGAACTTCTTTATGACGCAAAGACAACTTTGCTTTTCGGTGATGCGAAAGATTCACTGACTAAGGTAGTTAGCGCGCTCAAGGCTCTTGCTTAAATAGCTCAACACTTAATTCTGAAAGCCCTCGGGAGAAATCCTGGGGGCTTTTTAAACTGATTCAAGTGCCGTTTGCAAAGTCTTTGTGAAGACTTCTTGAGGTTGCGCTCCACTAATTCCGTACTTCATGTCAATCACGAAGAATGGAACTCCGTTTGCCCCTAACTGGCGAGCAACGTCCTGATCTTGCAACACGAGATCTCGGAAGTTATCGCTAATGAGTACGGCGATTACATCTGCGCGATCTAAACCAACTTCATCGGTGATCGCGAGAATGTCATCATGAGTAAAAACTGGCCGCGACTGTTCGAAATATGCCGAGTACATCTTCTCAAGCAGCTCCTGAGCAACTCCCGTTGACTCAGCCCACTTCAGGACTCGGTGAGCATCCATGGTATTTCCACTCATCGTATTTTCTAGATCGTAGCAAAGTCCTTCGCCGTCAGCGATTGAGCAGACATTTGCTTGCATCTCTGCAACGCGATCTTTATCAATGTTGTACTTCTCCGCAAGATGTTCTTTGGTCGAAACGACGCCTTCGATATCAGGCTGCAATTGATATGCACGATGGCGCACCTTAATTTCAAGGCCAGGGTTTGCTGCCTTAACTTCGTTAATACCTTTTTCTAATCGGCGCTTACCTATGAAACACCAAGGGCAAACAACGTCAGACCAGACATCGACAATCATCGGTGAATCACTCACTTCGAGAATCATTATTCATGTTGCTTCCGTTGCTTGCGCCCGTTGCATCAGTTGCTTGCATATCGGTCGGCGCACCGTGAACATCTAAAATCTCTTTTGCTGTAGCCTCGCCGCCAAGCTTTCCCGTTCGATTTAGGGGTTTGCTAGTTTGGTGATCAGCAGGGACAGTTCCAAGCAATCCTTTTTGGAAATCTTCAAATGCTTTCAATACTTCTGCTTTCGTATTCATCACAAAAGGGCCCATCCAGGCAATCTGTTCACGGATGGGTAGGCCTCCCAAAATAAGAACATCCATCGTGAGATTTCTAGACTCTTGGACTTGATCGGCGCGAATAACTAATACATCTCCGTCAGGATTTCCAGTAGTTTCTAGAACTGCAAGTTGTCCGTTGTGAATTGGATGACGTTCTTCGCCAACGGTTCCATCACCGTTTAACGTGTAGACCAGCGAGTTATAGTCGCTGCGCCATGGAAGGCGAAGTTCTGCTCCTGGTGCAATTGTTGCGTGAATCATTGTCATTGGGGTTTGTGTAGAACCAGGTCCTACATGACCAGCAAGTTCACCCGCGATAACGCGAAGTAAGGCGCCGCCATCGTGTGATGCGAGCAAGCTGACGTTACTTGCGCGAATATCTTGATAAGCAGGTTTCGACCATTTCTTTGCGGCAGGAAGATTTACCCACAATTGGAAACCATGAAAGAGGCCGCCTGACATAACTAAATGTTCAGGTGGAGTTTCAATATGAAGAATTCCAGCGCCCGCAGTCATCCATTGCGTATCGCCATTTGTAATTGTTCCGCCGCCGCCATGATTATCTTTGTGATCAAATATTCCATCAATGATGTATGTAACAGTTTCGAATCCGCGATGAGGGTGCCACGGAGTTCCCTTAGGCTCTCCCGGCGCATATTCAACTTCGCCCATCTGATCTAGGTGAATGAAAGGATCCAACTCGGCTAGATCTACACCAGCAAATGCGCGACGGACTGGGAAACCTTCGCCTTCAAAACCTTTTGGCGCCGTCGTAACGCTCTTTACTCTCCTTGCGCGCTTACTGCCGCTTGAACCAGCGGATGGATTACCTGAATTATTCACATTCGCTGCATCAACAACAACACGAGGCAGTACGGTGATATCGCTAACGGTTACTGCAGGCACGGTAAGTGCTCCTTATCCATCCAAAGTGATATTCGTTGAACCTTCAACTACTCGAAGTATAGAACATATTCAATACTTAAAATATTCCTAGAGTTTCAAAACCAAAGTCGTGTTTATCCACAATCAGGCTCATATTCAAGAAAAATCGTCACTTCAATGTCAGTGCGCCCCACAAAGATTGCACCTATGAACGCAACGCCTTCCGTGAAAATACCGGCCACAGTGCCTGGTACTTACTTCCAGAACGGAATCGCGCGAGCCACTGGCACTGAATCTTTAGCTGGAACTGAATCTTTAGCTGGAACTGAAACTTTATCTGGAACTGAATCTTTATCTGGTGCTGAGCAGTCTACGATTTCTGTGACTTTCCAATCCACGAATGATCTCTTTATAGATCCAACGAATCCCGTAGAAGTCCGTATATCTGAATTACTCGACTTAGCGGCCGGAATCGGTGTGCTTATTGAATTGTATGAAATAAAAAAGGATCTTCGCCAATTGAGCACCTCAGCTCGAATTGATTACCTAAAGGTGTTGCAACGCCAAGCATCATGGATAAATGCATGGGAGCAAGATGCAATTGTTGCCGTAGCCGGATTGACACCTTCTGAACCTGATGATTTTTTCCAAGGCTCTGATGATATGGAGAGGGAAGATGTTGCCACCGCTCTTCGCCTTGCGCCTCAGACCGCTCAAAATCGAATAGATATCGCACGTACCTTGGTTGGGCATCTTCCACAAGTTTGTTCGGCACTAGCTACGGGTGAAATATCGGCAGCGCATGCGACAACGATTGCGCGCGAGATTGCAGACATCATCGATAAGAATGTACCGATTTCTACCATTCGTAAAATCGAAGAAGTTGCTATTGCTCACGCCGAATTTCACACCCCATCCCAGGTAACAAATAAGGTTCGGGCGACGATTGCAAAACTTGCACCTGAAGAATTTGAAGCAGCTGCGGCACAAGCCTCCGATAATCGACGAGTCGAGATGTATCCCGACAAGCACGGAATGGCTACTGTCATTGCAATTCTTCCAGCAGCCGACGCCCAAACTGTCATGCTTGCAATTGATAAATTAGCTCGCATTCGGATGAAAGAAGAAGTTAAAGCGGCATCCCCATCAGATCTATCAGATCTATCTGGCGCCAATCGCCTAGAGCAACTTCGGGCGGACGCACTTGTTCAACTTGCCTCTTCTTATCTTGCAACTACGAAGGATGCAGCTCTTAACCATCGCCGTCCTGTAACAGTGAATCTCACTATTGATCTCAACACTCTCCTGGGAGTGAATGAGAATCCTGGAGTTCTAGCTGGCTACGGTGCGATACCTGCAAGTGTTGCACGAGAGCTTGCAGCTGACGGAAAGTGGCGAAGGTTCATAACTGATCCAGTTTCTGGAAATCTTCTTGATTATGGGCGAGACACTTATCAACCTCCACAAGTTCTTGTTGATTTCTTGATGGCGCGTGATCGCGTTTGTCGATTTCCCGGTTGTAGACAGCCAGCAAGAGTTAGCGATATTGATCATGCCCAACCCTGGGATGAAGGTGGAACGACGTCCGCAGACAATATGGGACTCCTTTGCAGACGCCATCATCGTATGAAAACAGTTGGTGGTTGGAAACTTGAAAGCTTCGCT
>CAILYP010000195.1:0-3041 GCA_903838475.1 uncultured Actinomycetes bacterium
ACGGCAGAGTTTCTGATCCACCCATGCTTTGCTCGAATTTCTGACCTAACGGCTATATCAGCACGAATATGATCGCCCAACGTGCGTAAGGTTGTGGAGATATCGTTACTTCCAGACGATCTGGCAAAGTCCAGAACTTCGCAAACTTGATCCGCAAGAGGATCTGCAAATCCATCCTTCATCAAGAGAAAGACAGCAGAGAAATCTCCGCGGTCCCTAAGTACCTCTTCACACTTTTGAAAAATGTCTCGTGATTGTTCGGGTCCACGATGGCCAAGTTGAATGATGGTTTCAGCAAGAGGTAATCCCGAGCGCAGTCCGCTAATAATTAAATCCACAATTTCAGGCCATAACAGGGCTAAATCGTTTCTCGCCTTCTCGGCTTTGAGTTGAGTAAAAAAATATGGAAGGTAGGCAGTAGCTCCTGCAAAAGGGAGTGCCAATAACGTTGAACCCATAATGGTGCGTGCTACAAAAAATCCAATGAGGAAAAAGACTGCTGATTGAAAAATATCCTTATTCTTATCAATTATTTTGACAGGGCTCTTCGCAACCTCATTCATAGTCGCCTCCTTGCAAAAATTCTTTCGGGATCTCCTAGTCCGGAAAGGTACTTATCTGAGCCGGCGTCGAATGTGAAGAGAGGTTCAACCTCCACGCGATCGTTCTCAATTCTGCCTGTAACAATTGCGACCTCGGTCACCTTGCGAACACCAGAATCTCGCAATATTGTTGTATGAACGACAAGATCAATAGCATTCGCGACAATAGGTGCAATAAAGGTATGTGAAATATTTCCTCCAGCTAACAATGGCAGGGTTTGAAGTTTGGAAATTGCATCCTTCGCTGAGTTAGCATGAATCGTCGCCATCCCGGGAACGCCAGAATTGAGTGCAATAAGTAAGTCCAACGATTCAGCCTCACGAATCTCGCCCACCACTATTTGGGTTGGACGCATTCGAAGTGACTCCTTTATGAGTCTACGTAATGGAATTTCTCCTTCGCCTTGCAAATTTGCTGGTTTAGTTTGTAATGCGATGCAATCAGGTAACCGAGGTTTTAGTTCGAAGACTTCCTCAATAGTTATCACTCGATTATGAAAAGGGACAGAACTTACTAGTGCATTGAGTAGCGTCGTCTTTCCTGCTTGAGTCGAGCCACTCACTAGGATATTTAGACCCGCCCCAACTGCTCTGCTTAAATAATCCGCAAGCGAGGAAGTCATCACTCCAAGATTCGACAGCTCCTCTAGAGATTTACCGCGAATGAGATGCTTGCGAATATTTACTGCCCAATGGACTGCAGTAACTTCGGGAATTGCTACGTGCAATCGACTTCCATCGGGAAGCCGGGCATCCACAAATGGATGGGAAAGATCTAGGCGGCGACCACCCCACATCAGGAGGCGTTCAACAAGTTCGCGTACCTCGACAGCTGTCATAACAATGTTTGTCAGCTCACTCACACCAGATTTCGCAATAAATATTCGGTGAGGAGAATTAATCCATATCTCTTCCACGTGCGGATTGCTCATTAAAGGCGAAAGTTGCCCAAACTCTCGATGCATCTCGGTAATCGTTAGTGGAGGTTCAGTTGTCACTAGCGGAGGTAACCCTCAAATCCAACGTTGCGCTTACTTGCCCTGACTTTCCTGTGAATTTAACTTGGCATCTCGACTCTCCGCTCTTTCTCCCTCGCATTGAGTAGGCTCCATATATGAAAGCGATGAAGAATCCAAGGCGCGCAATTGCAGTAGTCGCAATTGCAGCAATCAGCGCTCTCGGCTTATCTGCATGCGGTCCGCAAAATGGAACGCAACGCCCCGATGATTCAACTCTCCGAAAAGGAATTGCACAATTAATTCAAACTTTCGAAGGAAAGTATCCCCAGTTGAAAAATTGGGATGATGCGGCTGTCAAAAATCAAATTGATAAGAAACTTCCCATTGGTAATTCAACTGAAGCGGGTTGGCACATTGCATGGAGCGATGCGAAAAGCACTGAGTTGAGTCAGGTATATGTTCCGTGGGCACTTATCGGCCAGATGCCAGAAACTTTCCCACCAGATACTTCGCATTACACAGGCGGTCGCAATGTACCCAGTTCGGTGATTCAAGATATCCGGCGTCAATTTCTCACGAGTAATAAAATGGGTGACTATTTCGCGGCAATCACAAATGTTCGCTACTCAACCGTTGATTCTAAATACATAATATTTCAAACGATTCCATATTTACCCGTGACAGATCCTGCCTACGGCTGGGCTACCGCAGCCACTGGAGCTTGGAAGATTTTAGATTTCGGAACAGCAACCGTGGGCTGTGGAACAGTTCCTGCTAATGTGCAAAGTGAGTTTGGACTTAGCTGCCCATGAAAGTAATTAATAGCAATTTTGAAGGATTTATTTTTAAGATGTCTGCTTACCTTTTAAGCTTCGGCGTACTATTAACGTCGCCTACCTATTTCGTAAGCTTTTGCTGAAGAAATGATTCTTTACAGCCATCCATGCAGAAGTAATACATCTCTCCATTATGTTTAACCGAGGCGGGGGCATCGGCTTTGCGAACCTGCATTCCACATATCGGATCTTGAGCGAATTCACTAACCTCGCTATCTTCACGGTTCCTGTATAACCAAAAAACCACCAGACCCACTAAAGCAAAAATCGCATCAAGAATGGTGGTGTAGTTCCACCCAAAATGAGAGATAGTCATTTCCCCGTGGTTCTGAGCGGGAATTAACTTAAGCAAAGCAAATATGCCTTCTGTAATAAGTCCGCTGACGCTCATGATTGCCCAAAATAAAAAGCTCAAGCGAATTGCAGTCTTATTGCCGTAATACTTTCTATAAATCATTACTAACGGAAAAGCTAAGAGATCTGCAAAAATGAATGCAATAACTCCACCAAAAGTTATCCCGGCATGCCACAACGCTGCCGCAAGGGGAACATTGCCAACCGAACAAACAAAACTAATAAACGCTAAAAAGGGTCCGATAAGAGCGTTCTCTACAGCAGAAATCCATCCATGATTTGAAATAAAT
>CAILYP010000196.1:0-1550 GCA_903838475.1 uncultured Actinomycetes bacterium
AGTGAGTTCGATCTCGATGTGGTTTCCATCTTTTCTCCTTCGTTCTTTTCAGGATCTACATTGCTCATTAGTTTGCGCCGACCTTTCGATTACCAAGAGTTCTGGCTGCTGCAAACAGCGCAATGACGATAACTAGCAAAACCAATATTCCCGCCCATGCTCGCGTGATTGCTTCAGGAGTTCCAGATGCGAAGGCTTGCCAAATATAGTTTGGAAGAGATCCCATCGAGCCACTGAACATGTTGTAATTCTTCGCACCACTTCCACCAGTAAGCAAAAGAATCGGCGCAGTCTCTCCAGCAACACGTGCAACTCCCAAGATCATTGCTGTGATTAACCCGCTTCGTGCTGCAGGTACGACAACAATCGCAACCGAGCGCCACTGTGTTCCACCGAGCGCCAACCCCGCTTCACGAAGATCTCCAGGAATGAGCTTTAAAACTTCTTGGGAGGTACGAGCGACAGTAGGAATCATCAAAATAGCTAATGCTAACGATCCTTGAATTCCATTCACAGTCTTGGTGAGAGGTACCAAAATAGCGGCATAAATAAATAGACCAGCCACAATTGAAGGCACGCCAGACATGGCTTGCACTAGAAATTCGATAGGACGAGTGAATCGGCCACGAATCTCTGTTAAGTAAATCGCAGTCAATATTCCGATAGGCACGCTAATCACCATTGCGAAAATCACTAGAAGGAACGTTCCAACGATTGCGTGAACGATTCCACCTTGGCTAATCGGATCAGTAAAAGAATTGGAGCGCATATCGGTTGTGAAGAGAGATAGGTGCAAGCCTTTGTGCCCTCTAATCCACACTGTTACCAAAATGCTGACTATCGGAGTTACGGCAGCAGCAATTGCCATTGTCACTAGGCCTTTGAAGAGGCTATCAATGGCGGCTGGTCTTCCAGCTTTAACAAAGTTAACAATAAATTCAAGGGTTAAGTAAGCGAGGAAGAAAATTGCAAAGTAGGCAAGCTTGCCTTTCAAAGGCGTTACCGCAACAACTGCGAATGAGAGAAGAATTGCACTTGCAAGAACCAACCCAGTGTTTAGGAGATCGCGAGGAGTTGCACTCCAGGGTTTACGAGGAGTGGCCTGCGGTACTGGACTTATATTTGACATTAGCGGCCACTTTTTCCGGTGCGGCTAACGATTAAATTAGCTAATGAATTCACTATGAGTGTCAGAATAAAAAGCACTAACCCAGAAGCCATTAAAGCCTTTATTTCATAAGGACTTGCTTCACCAAACTTAAGGAGAATCATCGAGGCTACATTTCCACCAGCGCTAAAGAGAATATGCCAGTTGACCTGATAAACAATATTTAAGACAGTGTAGACGGCTACGGTTTCACCCATCGCGCGACCCAGACCCAGCATTACGCCACCGACAATGCCAGAACGTGCATAAGGAAATGCGACTGCACGCAGCATTGCAAAGCGAGTACCACCAAGTGCGTATGCGGCTTGAATGCGATCAAGTGGTGTCTGCGAAAAGATTTCGCGAGAAATCGATGTGACGATTGGAATAATCATGATTGCAA
>CAILYP010000197.1:0-6564 GCA_903838475.1 uncultured Actinomycetes bacterium
ATAACGTGTCGTTGAGCACTGACCCTTCATTGCCAGTTAAGTGTGACACCGGAACAAATACTATTTGGGTGCATTTACCTTCTGGGATTATCGACAATGCCTATGCATTCAAGATCTTACTTGATGCCACTAATGACATCGACTTCGTAACTTTGGTTTCTTCAGCCCACAACGACTCAAGGTTCTCGGTATAAAACCATGTCAATACTTAATCTAGAATTCAACGCCGGTAGCGGAGGTCGTGCACCTCGCAACAAGCGCGCTGTAAAAGTATGGGTTGGTATTGGTTTAGTTGCTGCTGTTCTTGGTGTTGGTTCAACACTTGCGTCAACAATTACTTTGAACAATGGTGGTGCAACTGAATTCGGCCAAGGAATTAGCACGACTATTTACTGTGGTGGTGCACAACAAACGGTTCACGTAACCCCCGTTTCGGTGTTTGATAATGCTGATCCAGTTCCTGCGCAAGCTTTTTATGTTGGCCAGCTAAAAGTGACTGGAATTCCAAGTGCTTGTGCTGGCGTGGATTTTGCTGTTTCAATCTTTGATAATGCTTTGACACCTAACGCACTACCAATGGATGCGGATATGTCAACTGCTCTTACCAGCGGAGTCAGTACTGCGGGTATTGCAAACGTCTGGTTCCCAGATGGTTGTCCTACTGTCGCTGATACAAAACTCCTTTGCACAGATCCAAATGCTGGCCCCAACCAAGCAACAGGTGCGATGGTTTGGTTCGATACAGCAGCTGGCCCAATTGCAATGAATGGCGCTGACTCTACAAATGTGTGGGTTACTCCAGATCATTCAGTTCCAGATGCCGGAAGTTTTACATTGACTCTTCCTGGTCCTTGGCTAATCAAAGCATCTGATGTTTCAAAAATTGTTATTGAAACAAAAGAAGATGTAAATGGCTACAGCATATGGGCCAATAGTCTCGGACAATTGACGAACTAAATACTTTCAACGGCTCAGCCATTTAATAGTAACTTTGGCTCCCAACTCTTTATCCCCTAGGAGTACCAATGTCCGAGATTCGCCGACAGGTATTTGACGAATCCACGGGACATGCGATTTGGGTTGAGGGAACCTCAATTCATCCAGATTCAAATGTATTGCTCACTGTTTCAAGTGCAACAGGTGAGAAGACTGCTCTGATTAATGCCCAAGGAATTACACAAAGCAAAGCTCGGTTGTTTGTTGATGCGCCGCCAGAGCGTTTGGCTTCAGCACCTGTTGCTAGGTATCAAAAAATCCGTGCTTATCTGAAGTGGTTTGGTTATTTCTTTGCAGTAATTCTTCTGACTTTCTCCTTCTTCTCATTTACTGGAACATTGAAGGCGCGAATTGTTATGACTGGATCAATGAGACCGGTAATTAGTGCTGGCGATATCATCATTACAACAACTACCGCACATAAGGCGCCAAAAAAGGGCGACATCGTGGCTTACACGGCTCGTCGCTTTAACGGTGCAGCTGTTGCGACGATCTCGCACCGTATTATTGGGGGCGATGCAACTAAAGGATTTATTGTTAAAGGCGATAGCAACCCATCGCCAGATGTCCAGCACCCAACTCTTAATGACATTTCAGGCGTTGTTTTGTTAATCATCCCTTTCATTGGAAACTTGCTCACACCAAAAGCGCTCTTTTTGATCGTGCCATCACTCTTTGGTTTCTGGTTAATTTTGGATGCGATGAAGAATGCGGAATAAATTTGTTGCCGCACTCTTACTTGGTTTCTATTTTGTATTGAACATTCCATCTGCCTCTGCAGCTGATCTTCCAGTGTTGACGTGGGAGCGAGGCAAAGAGCACAACATCGTGCTTGGCGGAAATACTGCAGAAAACTGGCAGATTATTTTGCACTCTACAACTGCACCAGATTTAACTTTCACTAAAAGCAAGCCAAATGCCCGTGGCTACATAGTTTTTTCAACCAATATCTCGGCCGATTTCCCACTTGGTACTTATACGATTCAAACAGTAGGAAAAACTGAAAAATCAAATGTCGTGGCCGGCATTCGCCTGGTCGAGCTAACTTCTTACAATCTTATTGAAATCCCAATCAAGCTTTTTATAATCCTATTTGTAATGATCTTCCTGATTTCAACCCTCTCGGTTCTTCGAATGTCTAAATACCAACAGATTCAATATTTGAAAGAGAAGCGAACTGTTAAGCTGCCAAATATCTTGGCCCGTCTATACAGTCTCAGAAATAGTTCAGTAGAAAGTATTCAAAAATCACTCTTTAAGTTCTTATTGACTCGCGAAGGCGAAATGCTTCACAAGATTTCCCCAATTGCATGGGCTGTTGTGCCGATTGCTTCAACTGTTCTTGGTTGTTATATCGCGGTATCGACTCGTGTAAGTGGTGGCATCAGCCACGTTTCAGTAGCGCTATTTATTGTCACCGCTATCTTGGGAATCATTGATCCATATTCTGGCTTCATGGCAAGTGTTGGTTTTTCCTTTGTTCAAGCAGTAATTGGAAACGTTGGAAGTGTTCGTTCCTTTATGGGACTTCTAGCTGTTGGAATGGCATGGATTGCACCTGGAATTATATCTAGCCTCTATCGCCAGATGCTTGAAAAAGATGGTTATGTTTCAACAGTCACAAGAGAACTTCCCGATATCTTCGCGAGCACTATCGGCGCTTTTGTATTTTTGTTAGCCACACTCTTAACTAATAGCTTCACTAACCACATCGGATCTTTCGGTGTTGATCGCTTATATATACCGTTAATTGTTGGTTTATCCATTTTCGTTCGAATCAAAGCCGAGAAGTTTCTATTTAGAAAAATCCATATTGGTGGCGACAACTATCAGATCAGAACACTTAGTTTGCCCCGGGTGGTTTCGCCAAGAACGGTTCTATTCACTGCCCTTTATCTAGGCGGAATTTCATATGCGTGGACACAGTCATTATCTTTTGCAACCAGCAGTGCGCTAATTCTTTCGGTACCTCTAGTTCTTCTATTGGTTCGATTCGGAAAACCACACCTAAAGCGTTTTAGTGGAGTTGAACGAAACATTGTTATTGAAGCCTTATTCATGTGCTTCCTTGCCTATGGAATATTTATGCAGATCCAAGGTATGCCATACGATGTTAATCAAAAGGGACGTTACTTCATTATTTATAGTGCGCTCCTCCTTATAGGACATGCGATCTATAGTTCAATCTGCGATACATCAAGCCGCGATAAGATTGTCGTACTATGAAAAAAATAGTCTTCTTCCTCATTCTTTTAATCTTCACTCGCATGGGCGTCTCATTCGGAGCAGGAACAAATCCGATTGGAATTGGTGATTTCTTTCTAGGAAATAACATTGCAAATATGAGTGATTCAAATTTGAATCAAGTACTTGGTTTACTTGTTGGACCTTCAGGAGCTCCAGGACCTGCTGGAGTTGCTGGCAAAAATGGATTCAATGGAATAAATGGAATTGATGGAATGCCAGGAGCGCCAGGACCAATGGGAGAACCAGGACCAGCAGGACCAGCAGGACCTGCTGGCGCAACCGGTGCAACCGGTGCAACTGGTGCAACTGGTGCAACAGGTGCAACCGGACCGGCGGGACCGGCAGGTGCAAATGGCGCACAAGGTCCAGCAGGTCCTGGCGCAAATACACAATTTGGAGGTGGCGTGGTTGGAGTTTCAGTTTGTGGAACTCAAGCTGGACCAGCTCCGGATTTAAACTTCACGATTCAACCTGAATTTAATGGAAGCAGTTTCGTAATCTCTTCAGTTGCAGTTAATTCAATTCCTGATTCTTGCAAAGGTAAAGTTTTAAAACTCTATTTCAAGACACAACACGCATCTGCTAACGATAGATATGCCGCCGAAGTTATAACCTGTTCTTACAACATTCCAGATCCAGTAGTTCCAGTGACATTAGTAAATAAGAGACCCTCAGGTACTGCGCTTTGCCTTGGGACAGATTCAACCAAGTCGATTTACCTCTCGGATATTGCAATTGCTGATTTAGATGGAACTGACTCGACGAATGTTGGTATAACAATCACGAATCCGTGATTGACCTAGTAGATTTATCCCATGAAGAAGGGGGGCAGAACTAATGGCTAAGAAAGAAGAACCAAAGAAGGAACCAGCAGTTAGTAATCTGCCTATGCCTCTTTCAGATAACCCACTTGTTATTGATTTACCAGATGGCCAGAAACTTGTGGTTGGAAAAATGGATTCAGGTTCAGTGATTGAGGTTGCAACTTGGCGAGGAACTGGCCGCCCTGATTCACGTACTAGTCGCTTGATGCTTGGTATGAGCAACAGCCAAACTGATGCACCCGCGGCCACGCCAAAGAATCCTGCACAAACAAAACCTTCATATGAAGTTAACGAAGAAGCCACAGCAACTAGGGCAAAGAAGATTAGTTTCACTATTCCTAAAGTTGGCGCAGTCGCATTTAAAGTTCCGAAAATTGATATTTCTGCTTTGAAGAAGCCAGACCTAAATGGGATTTATTCCTCATTCATGAAGGCCAAGAGCAAACTTGTTGCCAAATCGAAAGAGCTAGCCCCAGTTGAATCTGTGGCCGAGCTTGATATCGAGCAATGGTTGACCAGCATTAAATTGGAAGCAGAAAAAAAGGTTGATAGGAAAAGCGCGCTAACGGCGTCGAAAAGCAGACCAAAGAGCGTGAAGAAGAGTTCGCCTGTAAAGAAAAGCGCTAAAAAAACTGCCAAGAAGCGTTAAAGATCTATTTACGGTGGGTACAATTTAAGAATGAAACGACGTTTTGTAAAACCTGTGGCAGGAATTCTTGTTGCCTTGGTTCTGCTTTTCGCTCTTGGGTTTCGATGGGGCCATCCAAAGGATGGTTTAACCAATGCACTTGGCTCGGCAAAATCTACACTTGTTATTTATCACAAGGCTTCAAGTTTTACTGTTGGCGCAAAAGTAATTTCTGCTGTTGATGCTCCTGCAAAAGGTCCAGTCATTGCAATAGTAAATGCAGTCAGTGGTAAAAATGCTGATCTTCAAGCGGGTGCGAAATTAGTTAGAGTTAAGACAGATCAAATCTCTGGCAAGTTAATAGCAGTTGTTCCATTTGTTGGCGCAATCTTGTCAGTGGTTGGACTTTAAAAACTAGCCAACCTTTTCAGTAAAAGTTAGCCGTAAGCCAATTTCATTTGATTTAAGACTGCTTGAAGCCGCTAGATAAGTAGGGGCCTTTGTAAATGTATCCGGAATCGACTGAATTAACTTGAGGCTAAATGCGAGCGCGCGGGCTCTGCCGGTCTCAGCGCTTTCTGACCCGCTGGCATACCCACCAGTTATTTGGGCATAGAGAATTTGTGAACTATCTGCCAAGCTCTCGTGTACTTTAAAGGCACGGATATCTTCAAGAATTTTGGTTGGATCAAAAGATGAATAAACAAGGGCTAAGCCCAGTTTGTAGTTTTTCCCTAAATCAGTCTGAGCAGATGAAGATGAGGTTACGCCTTCCGAGGTCGAGCTGAGTCGCGGTACGAATGAAATAGTCGCGAGAAAAATCACCATCAGCGCAAGAAGTAAGTCGGCATACATCCACCCAGCAAGATGGGTTACATCCTCAAACTCGGTAACTTTGGCCCGACGTGCCATTAATCTAAGTTTCTAATTTTGCTTAGAATATTCAATTTGATGTTTTTGATTTCAGTCATAAGTTCTTTATGGGCTGGTAGAGCTTTAATTGTCTTATTCAATTCCGAAGTTGATTTAGAGATTGAATCTGCAGAGTTCATCAAGTCTCGGACTGCCTTTGCAAGACCCTGGTTCATTGTTACATCCGTGATTCGTTGCTTATCGAAGAAGAACTCGGATATTTCAAGCGCCATAGCCGTACGCTCATCATCAATCTCTTGAAGTCCACGTTCACGAGCCTCATCGACTTGGCGTCCCAGAATTGTGGTTGCAACTGTCATAGTGATGATCAAAAGGATTATCAAGAAATCTAGGAATGCAACATTTCCAATTGACCATTCCTTTCCGAGAATTCCATAGCCTTTCTCCCAGAAATCTAGGAAGTTGGCTACTCCATTGGGATTCTTAGTTGAAAATATGGCAAAGGCGGCCGTGGCTTTGCTAATTGCAAGCCAAGTGAGAGCCACAGGCGTAAAGACGAGACCATTTCGAATGATGGTCAGAATGAAGAGTAATTTTTTAAATCTTACGTCGCCGTCAACAATTGGAGTTGGAAGAAAATTCAGGGGGTCGAGCGATGCCCACATTGGCCAATTTTTACGGTCACTCAAGGCCTGTTGAATTTGATTGACGTAGATATCATTCTCAACGCCGTAAGTGGCCGCCCAACTCTGGATGCTGTTGCCAAGCAATTCGGCTGCCGGCGGACTCTTTATTTTGGCCATTTGAGCATAGTAGTTCCTCAAATCGCGCACGGTTGAGGAGTTCATAGAAAAGAAAGCTTTCACCCGAACATCTTGGCCGCCATCATTCGGGTATCACTCAAGCTCTAGTCAGGGCAGATATATCAAAATTCGCCCGCTTGATAGATTGCAGGGGCTAGGGTCTATGAGAGTGGGCCTAATTTGGTGCTTCTTG
>CAILYP010000198.1:0-4269 GCA_903838475.1 uncultured Actinomycetes bacterium
AATTTCGGCAAAAAAATCGCAGAAGGCTCGTTTGATGAAGTTAAACGAAATCCGCAAGTAGTTGAGGCATATTTGGGTCATAGTAAATCAACCAATCAATCATCACACTTGGGCGCCTGATGCTAGAGATCAAAGATTTAGTCACTGAATTTGCCTCAGTTCAGGCGTTATCAGGCGTTTGCTTTACGGCAGCCACTGGAAAAATTACAACTGTAATTGGAGCAAATGGTGCCGGCAAGAGCACACTCCTTCGCACAATTTCTGGCCTGGAACGCTGCGCACAAGGTCAGATAATTTGGGAAGGTTTGGATATTACCAAGTTAAGTGTTGAAGAAATTGTTCGTACTGGGATTGCCCAAGTTCCAGAAGGGCACGCGGTTATTTCACAATTGTCTGTGGCTGAAAATATTGAACTGGGAGCACTTTTTCGCAAACGTAAAGCGCGCGCTGATGTTGCGAAATCAATCGCGGAAGTTTACGAACTTTTCCCAATCCTTTTTGAGCGCAAATCCCAAATGGCTGGCGCCCTCTCGGGCGGTGAGCGACAGATGCTTGCGATCAGTCGAGCCTTGGTATCGCGGCCAAAACTTCTGTTGCTGGACGAACCTTCACTTGGCTTAGCGCCACTAATTGCCGAACAAATTATTAATGTGATCAATGAACTATGTCGGTCCACCGGGCTTACTGTTGTTCTAGTTGAGCAGAATGCGAATACTGCGCTCAGCATCGCCGATTATGGCGTCCTGTTGGCACTGGGCAAAGTAGTTGCGCAAATGCCAGCCTCACAGATGATTGCTGATCAATCCCTTCGAGCTGCTTACTTGGGGTACTGATGACACAATTTATAACTGCTTTCTTTTCTGGTTCGGCGCATGGCGCGATTTATGCGCTCGTTTCAATGGGATTAGTTTTAGTTTGGCGCGGTGCTGGCGTAGTCAATTTTGCGCAAATGGGTCAAGCGATGTTTACAACTTATATCGCTTCGCAACTAATAATGAACAAGTATTCCTACTGGGTAGCTTTTGTCATAGCGCTCTTAGCTGGTGCCATCCTGGCTTCATTGGTTGATTTTGGATTAATGCGACCACTATCAGCTCGAAAAAACTCAGCAATATTATCCAGTGAATCTATGCGAACTACGATCCCTGTCATCGCATCACTTGGCGTACTCGGCATTCTAAAAGCGTTAGCGGGAATTATCTGGGCTGGTGAAGAGCGCGGTTTTCCATCACCTGTTAGTACCAATGGCATCAAAATTGGTTCATCAACTTTGGCATTTACCGCATTCGATCTCTTTGTTATCGGAATTGTTTTAGTAACGTTATTTATTACAACAATCTTCTTTACTAAGACGGGTATCGGATTAGCAATGCGCGCTGGTGCTTTAAATCCCGAGGTAACTCGATTGAGTGGTGTTCGGATTAAATCGGTCCGGACTTTGAGTTGGGCTATTTCTGGTGTCGCATCATCACTCGCTGGATTGCTTATTACGCCCAGCACAAACCTCTCACCAAATACGCTCGACCTCTTATTAATCGTTGGATTTACTGCTGCAGTTATTGGTGGGTTAACCAGCCTAGTTGGCGCAGTTGTCGGTGGTTTTGCAATTGGATATGTCATTTCATTTGTTAATGTCTATAGCTCGCCAGAGAATGTTTTTCTAGCCATCTTGATCTTCTTGCTGCTGATGCTCTTTTTGCGCCCGCAAGGAATTTTTGGTTCTAAAGAGGTGCGCCGTGTCTAACGTAAAGCGGATCTGGTTAAAGAGTTCAGTCGTTTCAACTTTATTCTTCTTTGGATTATTTCTATTAGGCAAGACGATTGGTGCATACAATCAAACCCAATTAGCAAGTGTTGCCACGCTCTTTATTGGTGTCTTATCAGTAACACTTTTGACTGGAGCATCAGGCCAGATATCACTTGGTCAAGGTGCAATCATGGCCGTTGGCGGATATACCGCAGCACTTTTTGTTTTGAAGTTAGGTCTTTCAATGTGGTTGGCATTTATCTTGGCCATTGTTGTTGCAGCGATCGCCGGACTCCTCTTAGGGTTAGCAGCCGCACGATTAACTGGTCCTTATCTTGCCGGTACAACTTTAGTTATTGCATTGGCAATTCCAACTTTAGCGAATCGATTTGAGCCGACGCTGGGCGGTGATGTTGGATTAAGTGTTGATGTTGGCAACCCACCGGCATGGCTAACTAAATTATTGGGAGATATTGGAATTGAGCAATGGCAGTTATTTGTTGCGATTCCTTTTAGTGCCTTAGCGCTATTTGGGGTAATTAATCTTTCTAGATCGCGAACTGGACGAGTTTGGAGGGCTATTCGAGATAATGAAGTTGCGGCCTCACTTCACGGTTTAAATGTGCAACAAAATAAAGTGATTGCTTTTGTTTGTGCATCTGGACTTGCTGGACTTGCCGGCGCCCTTTATGGCTTTCGTGGAATAGTTGGCCCAAGTGTTTACCCAATTGATCTCTCACTTGCTCTACTTACTGGCGCTGTAATTGGTGGGCTGCGCTCGATCGCAGGTGCTCTAGTGGGAACCGTTTTCATAGTTTTCTTACCGGATTTGATTGGAAAAGTTACGGGTGTTTTTAAAGTTTCAGAGCAGGTCTCCAATTATTTGCCAGCCTTAGTAAGTGGCGTTTTACTTCTCCTTACTATTGTCATCAGTCCAGCAGGTCTAGCTGCTGCTACCTCTCAAATACTTAACCGCCGTCACCGCACGAAATAGCGTAATTTCGCCTGAATTATCACGAATTGTTACCGTTTCTTAATTGTTAACCCTTCTCCTATCCCATGCCCCTCTGTTACCTTCTAGCCAGAGTTCAATCGCCCGTGGTTGGACTTGCCATCAGGACCCCTCAGTTCTGATCGGTTTAGTGCACTAGAAAGAGTGAATGTAGTGAATCTTCGCAACCCTTTCTCCCGCTTGGCAGTCGCTGCTGCACTTGTGGGATCTTTAGTAGTTAGCACCCTCCCGGCATCTGCTGCTGGTGACCCTGGTGTTTCTGATTCTGAAATTGTTCTGGGCATGCAATTGCCACAGACTGGTGCTGCAAGCCCCGGATATAACAAAGTGGATGATGCAATCCGCGCCTACTTTGATTATGTGAACTCGAAAGGTGGCGTCTACGGCCGCAATCTTCGTCTTGAAGTTAAAGATGATCAATACCAGGCTGGCCTAACGATCACAACAGCCTCCTCACTAATTAACCAAAGCAAGGTATTTGCATTCGTTGGTTCAGTAGGAACACAGACCCACATTTCTATTATTAAAGATATTAACCGTCGTGGCATCCCAGATCTATTTGTAAACAGTGGATACAGCGGCTTCTATACAGATGCCAAGAAGTACCCAACATCTTTTGCTGGACTTGGTACTTATGTTGTTGAGTCAAAGATTCTTGGTAAGTATCTAAAAGAGACTTACCCAGATAAGAAGGTTGGAATTATCTACCAATCTGATGACTTCGGTCGTAACGCCCTTCAAGGCTTTACAACTGCAGGTTTAACCTTTGAAGCTGGCAAGACTGTTGCTTCATTCATAGCTGGAACTCAAGGTTCGCTTGGTTTAACCAACCAGATCGTTCAGATGAAAACTAACGGTGTTGATGTTGTAATCATCGCAGCAGTTGCTTCAGCAACCGCAGTAGCGATGGCAACTGCCGCCGCAGCTGCATACAAACCTTCTAAGTGGGTTGTAATCAGCGTTGGTGCCGATGCCACAACATTCCAGACCATTCTTGGTGCCAAGGGTGTACCTGCAGCAACAAGTGCAGCGATGTTGGCTGGAACTATTTCAGCCTCACATGCACCTGCTCCTGGTGACGCTACCGATGAATATGTCGCAGCATTCAAGAAGATCAATACCGATTTCAACAAGGGTCCAGACCCACGTTGGGATAACAACGTTCTTCAAGGAATGAATATCGCTTATCAAACTGTTGAAGCACTTCTCGGTGCTGGCAAGAATCTAACTCGCAAGGGCTTGATCTCTTACCTAGAAAACAGCGGTTCTAAGATGAGCAGCGCAGCATTCTCACCACTCAATTACTCAAAGACCAACCACGAGGCCTTCAACGGTTTCTGGATCGGTCAATATGACGCAACAACGCTTCTTGCTCCAATAACCGGAACTCGCGTGGTTTACACCACCGATTCAGGAAGTGGACCTGTAACCGTTTCTAATTACAAGCGCCCTGCAATCGCTGCAGATGCACTTCCAAAGGCTGCGTGAGGAACTCATGAAAATAACTAAT
>CAILYP010000199.1:0-1825 GCA_903838475.1 uncultured Actinomycetes bacterium
CGCCCACGTCTTTATGATTTAAATTGGTCAAAACCCCTACCGCTTGCAGCGCGACGCCATCGGTATGAATTACATCAAAGGATTTCGGCTACCGGAGAACTACTTTCTGAAGTTAGCTCTGAAGAAGTAAAAATTTTAGCTTCTCAAATGAACATTGAAGGTATTGAGGCTGTGGCTGTATGTTTGATTAACTCTTATGTGCGGCCCGATGTAGAACGAAAAGTGGCTGACCAGTTACGCGATCTCTTACCAGGAGTCTTTGTGACTGCTTCTGTTGACGTATCGCCGTCGCTGCAAGAATTTGAAAGAACTAGCACAGCGGTAGTCAACGCATATGTTGGTCCAGTTGTAGAGCGTTACATATCGGATCTAAGCGAAAGACTTCGCTCCTCTGGAATCTCAGCATCGTTCTTGATTATGCAATCAAGTGGCGGATTACTTCCGGCTAGTGCAGTGGCAATTTCTCCGGTACAAATCATCGAGTCCGGGCCAGCAGCGGGTGTTACTGCCGTTCAAAAACTTACCCAGACGATGGGACTTCAAAATGTTGTCGCCTTCGACATGGGTGGAACAACTGCAAAGGCATCACTCATTGAGGGCGGTGTTCCATTTGTAGCAATTGATTATGAAGTTGGCGGAGGCATGAGCGCTACGCGTGGCCTTCATAAAGGCGATGGTTACCTTGTTCGCGTTCCTTCAATAGACATTGCTGAAGTTGGAGCAGGCGGCGGAAGCATCATTACGAGAGATTTAGCAGGTTCTTTACATGTCGGTCCTGAGAGTGCAAGCGCACGCCCCGGTCCCGCTTGTTACGGCCAAGGCGGTGACCGACCTACTCTTACTGATGCAAATGTTGTTTTAGGTTATCTCAATCCAGTTTCCCTGGCTGGTGGAAATGTAAAAGTAGCGCCAGATTTAGCAATCAAGGTCCTCAAATCATTAGCTGACGAGTTCGGTTTAGATGCAGGTGCGGTAGCCCGAGGCGCATACGACGTAGCAGTCAGTAATATGACTAAAGTTGTTAAATCTGTAACTAGTGAACGAGGTCGTGATCCTCGTGAGTCGACTTTAGTTGCTTTCGGAGGTGCCGGACCGCTCTATGGCGCATACCTTGCGAAGGAACTTGGAATTAAGACCATCCTTGTGCCGGCTTTTCCAGGGCTGTTTAGCAGTCTTGGACTTTTAGTCGCCGATATAGAACGTCAAGTGGTGACTCCTTATCGTCCTGAACATAATGACCCGATTGCTTTAGAAAAAACTTTCTCTGAGCTAGCTGCAGGAATTGCGAAGGACTTAAGCGAACACGGCTCAGATTCTGATGCCATAGTGATTGAGCGTATTCTCGATGCGCGCTATCGCGGACAACGCTTTGAGCTTCGCATCTCGTTAACGAATGGTGCGTTAAACCAAAATTCTATTGCGAAGGCACGCCATGATTTTCACGACGAACATCAACGCACTTATGGTCGCTCTGGCCCTGATGAATTAGTTGAATTCGTTAACCTTCGACTTCGCGGCAAGATTATTAATCCGATCACCGTCGAATCGATCCTTGCTGGACGAAAAGCCGCCGCCCCGACAACGACGACTCGAATGTGCAGGTTTGATAAAGTAGTTGAGACCCAAGTCCTTAACCGAGCCGCTATCAGTACATCAGTTCTTCATGGCCCGTTAGTCATAGAAGATATGGACGCAACAACACTGGTTCCTCCAGGAGCAACTGCCAGGTTGGATGCATATTCCAATATTGTGATTACATGGATAGATGGAGAGAGCGCATGAGCAATCCAGTAGTTCGTGACCCTGCAACTTTCGAAGTTTTTAG